>NZ_JBALMU010000069.1:0-20697 GCF_036962285.1 Bacillus sp. JJ634 | reverse complement strand
TTTTGCAGTAGGTCAATAAAACTCCATGCTTAAGCCTTAACCAGCATGTACTTGAGAAGTTTCCTCTAATTTAGCTGCTACTAATTTAACAAGATCAACAACACGGTTTGAATAGCCCCACTCGTTATCATACCAAGCAAGTACTTTCACTTTTCGATCACTAATAACCATCGTAGACAAGCCATCGATAATAGCTGAGTGTGGATTTGTTGTGAAATCAACCGATACAAGCGGTTCTGTAGTGTATTCAATAATTCCTTTGAATTCGCTTTCAGAAGCTTCTTTAAATGCTTCATTGATTTCATCTGCCGTTACATCACGATTTAAATCCACAACAAGGTCTACTAAAGAAACGTTTGGTGTTGGAACACGTAACGCCATACCATGTAGTTTGCCTTTTAATTCAGGTAATACTAAAGATAAAGCTTTCGCAGCGCCTGTTGTTGTAGGAATAATGCTTCCTGCACAAGCACGGGCACGTCTTAAATCTTTATGCGGGTTATCGATATTATTTTGGTCATTTGTATAAGAGTGAACAGTTGTCATTAAACCATTATCGATACCAAATTTTTCATTTAATACTTTCGCTACAGGACCTAAACAGTTTGTTGTACACGAAGCATTTGAAATAACAAAGTGTTTATCAACGTCTAGTTGTTCTTCGTTTACACCCATAACGATTGTAATATCTTCATTCGTACCAGGTGCTGATAAAATAACTCGTTTTGCCCCTGCATCTAGATGTGCAGCTGCTTTATCACGATGATTGAATTTTCCTGTTGCTTCGACTACAATATCTATGTTTAGTTCTTTCCAAGGCAATTGCTTTGGATCACGGTTATTTATTAATTGAACACGACGTCCGTTCACAACAAGTGCATCTTCTTCTGGTACAATCTCTCCATCGAATTTACCATGTGTAGTGTCGTATTTAAGTAAATGCGCTAAAGTTTCAGCAGGATAACTGGCATTGATTGCTACAATGTCCAAACCTTCATCTAATATGGCTTTACGGAAAACCATTCTACCAATTCTCCCAAATCCGTTAATCGCTACTCTTGCATTCATTTTGTTTGGACCCTCCCGAAATTAATGTTATACTTTTTATAACCTCATATACAATTAGTATAACATATTTGCGTCAAAATGTGCTATAAAAATGTTATAATAAATTAAATTTATTCATCAAAAAAAGAAGAAACATTGTTAGTTTCTTCTTTTCAATCAAATTCATTCACTTTTTATTCCATTTGATTAGTTTAGCAAGTTCGCAGCAAAGGATAAAGAACTTCCTTACCAACAAACGTTATACTTTATCGTATATCCCACTGCTTTAGGATAGCAAGCACTTGCTGCTTCGTTTCTTCTAATTCTCCATTATTATCAACAACAGCATCTGCCAACGCTTTCTTCTCAACTAACGGCATCTGGGAATGAATGCGAGCGAGTGCTTCACTTTCCGATAAATCATTGCGTTTCATTAACCTTTGAAGCTGTACCTCTTCATCCACATAAATGAGCAGAGACTTTTCCACCATATACGTCAGCTTGCTTTCAAATAAAAGAGGAATATCCATAAAGACCGTTTCCTCTCCATCTTGAAAAGCTTTTTCTGTCTGCTCCTTCATTCTCTTCCTCACAGCAGGATGGACAATGCTATTTAAATGCAGTCTTTTGTCTTCATCATGAAAAATAAGCGTACCTAATTTGGCACGATCAATTCCCCCGTCTGGCAGCAAAATGTCCTCGCCAAACGCTTTAACTATGTCATGATAAGCTTCTTCACCAGGCTCGACTACTTCACGAGCTGCCACATCGGCATCGACAACAACAAAGCCTAACTCTCTAATATACGTACTTACACTGCTTTTACCACTTGCAATGCCCCCGGTAATTCCAATAACTCGACCCATATCCTTCTCCTTTATAATTTATTCTATAATTTTAATATCCCGATAATAATGAGTAATGCCCCTGGAAGAAAAGATAAATTTTGCACAAGCGTGCTTTTTGATAGTAATTTGCCGCTTTGAAGCCCACTCCAAATAAAGATGGAGCTCATGACTCCAATTGCAAAAGCAAGCACTAGCGGTGAAATACCAATCATAGCCGCTCCAATTCCCGCACCAAAAGCATCTAATGAAAGAGCCACACCGAGAACGAGAGCTTCGACGCCATTAATCGTACCTGATTTATCAAAATCGGCATCCGTCGGTTTTTGTAAAATATTAATTACGACACCGAGCGATTTAATTTCAAAGTTAAAAATAATCTTTTCTTTAGAATGACTTTCTATTATTTCTTTTTCCTTTTTAAAAAACTGATAAACAAGCCAAATGCCTAGTAAAATTAAGATAGCACCACCTGTTTTTTCAGCCGCACTAGGAGAGACAAGCTGACTAATGAACTCACCAATCAGCATGGCTACACCGAGACTAATACCCGAACAAATCGAAATAACAATAATCGATCGAAATGGGATTTTCACACCACGCATGCCTAATGTGACTCCCACTCCGAACCCATCAATACTTAATGCGATAGAAAGAATAATAAGCTGTAACCACATCGATGATGACTCCCTCCAATTCTGTTGCTAAAACAGTATATGGAAAGAGCCTATCCGATGTGTAAAGAAAAGCGAAGTAGACTCGTTGTCCTTCTTTATGATGGACGCACCTGACACGATGGACAAATATGTGTACCACGCCCGCCGACAACTAGTTTCTCAAGCGGTGCGCCACATCTCTTGCAATTCTCTCCTTTTCGGCCATAAACAAATAGCTCTAATTGAAACATACCGATTTGTCCTTGTGAATTGATATAAGAACGAATTGTACTGCCTCCCTTTTCAACAGCCTCCGATAATGTCGCAATAATTTCTTGATGAAGCTTTGTAATTTCGGCATCCGTAAGTGATGAAGCGACTCGCTCAGGATGGATGCCAGAACGGAAGAGCGACTCATCGACGTAAATATTCCCAATACCAACAACAATATGTTGATCCAGTAAAACTGGTTTAATTTTTCGATTGGTTTTCCGTAATGCTCGGCGTAGGTACTCGACCGTAAAATCTGCTAATAACGGCTCTGGACCTAGATTCAAAAGCGGTTCTTGCTCAAACTCTTCTCCTTTTTTAAATAAATGCATCGTTCCAAATTTACGAACATCACGGTACCTAAGCTCACTGTCATCTGTAAAGGAAAAAATGACATGGGTATGTTTATCATATGGCTCCTGTTTCAGATACACTCCATATTTCCCTTCCATTCGTAAATGCGAGACCATTGAATAATCATCTAATGTAAAAATTAAAAACTTTCCACGGCGTCCAATTTCACGAATCGTTTGTCCAACAAGTGCATCGCAAAATTGTTCAACCGGCTCTGGTTTTTTAATAATCTTCGGCCATAAAACGGATACTTCTTGAATTTCTTTTCCTAACACTAATTGTTCCAACGTTCGTCTGACTGTTTCTACCTCTGGAAGTTCTGGCATGATGTTCACCTATCTTCATTTATTTTGCATCGAACCACGTTGCTCCAAAATTATAGTCCACTTTTAACGGTACATTTAAGCAAATAGCATTTTCCATTTCTTCAGGTACAATTTGCTTCAATATGTCAATTTCCTCTGGTGGAACTTCAAAAATCAGCTCATCATGTACTTGAAGCAGCATCCGTGCTTTCAAACCTTCTCGCTTTAAACGCTCACTCATGTTAATCATCGCAAGCTTAATAATATCTGCGGCACTCCCTTGAATTGGTGTATTCATTGCTGTTCTCTCCGCAAAGCTTCTTATATTAAAGTTACTGCTCGTAATTTCCGGAATATAGCGTCGTCTATGCAACAGCGTCGTACTATAGCCCTTTTGACGCGCTTCCTGAATACTCGCATCCATATAATCTTGAACACCAGGGAAACTCTTAAAGTACTTCGCAATAAACTCACTCGCTTCTTTCCTAGTAATCCCTAGATTTTGAGATAACCCGTAATCACTAATTCCATATACAATACCAAAATTTACAGCCTTCGCTTGGCGACGCATATTCGATGTCACTTCATCAGTCGATACATGGAACACATCCATTGCCGTTTTCGTATGAATATCCATCCCCGCCTGAAACGCTTCAACTAAGCCTGGATCATTCGCAATATGCGCTAGTACCCGAAGCTCAATTTGTGAATAATCTGCCGCAAAAATCAACCAATCTTGTTCGGAAGCAATGAAAGCTTGGCGAATTTTTCGTCCTTCTTCTAAGCGAATCGGAATGTTTTGGAGATTCGGATCAGTAGAACTTAATCGCCCGGTTTGTGTTAGCGCTTGATTAAAACGAGTATGTACTTTCGCTGTTTTCGGATTGACCACTTTAAGCAATCCTTCGATATAAGTTGAGTGAAGCTTGCCAAGCTGACGATAATGGAGAATTTCCTTTACAATCTCATGCTTATCTTCTAATTTTTCTAGCACTTCTGCTGAAGTTGAGTAGCCTGTTTTTGTTTTTTTCATAACAGGCAGGCCTAACTTTTCAAATAAAATAATACCAAGTTGCTTTGGAGAATTAATATTAAAAGCTTCGCCCGCTAAATCAAAAATTTTCGCTTCGATTGCCCGTAAACGTACAGATAATTCTTGCCCCATCGATTGCAAGCGTTCAATATCGACCTTTACACCTTGCCATTCCATATCAGCTAAAATATTCGACAACGGTAACTCCAAATCCATAAATAAACGATCTTGTTCATGCTCTTCTAATTTTATAAGCATAGAATCCTTTAAAGCTAACAGCGCTTTCGCCTTACGAGCGAGATGTTCACTTAGTTTTGCTTCTTCGGGAACGGCACGCTTCGCCCCTTTTCCATAAAACACCTCATCGCTCATAAGCGGTGGTTGCTGCTGAACTTTTACGATCGCCGCAACATCTTCAACCGATTCTGCTGGATTTAAAATATAGGAAGCTAGAAATACATCAAAGTCAATTCCCTTTAATTCAATGCCGCGATGACGGAGAGCAACAATAGCTTTTTTCGCATCGTATATCGTTTTGTACTTCGTTTCATCCTCAGCCCATTGTTTGAAAGCCGCTGAGCTGAGTGCACTTTCACCTCTAAAATAAAAATGCCCGTGCTCATTGCTTAGCGCAACTCCAATGATGTCTCCATGATGATAATTATCTTCTAACATTTCAATATATAAGCCATTTTCATCAGCAAATAAATCCGCCGTAATGTCATCAACTATCTGTACGTCAATCTCTTCTTGTTCGATGTCTTGTCCATTTTCCTCATCTAGCTTATCAAGCAAAGTTTGAAAACCTAGCTCTTTATAAAAAGCTATTACTTTATCGCGATCCATCCCATTATAAGCTGTTTCACCTAAGGCTACTTCAATAGGAGCAGTACGCAAAATCGTCGCTAGCTTCTTACTTAATAACGCTAGCTCCCTATGCTCATTAATCTTTTCTTTCAGCTTTTGGCCGCTTACTTCTTCCACCGATTCAACAAGCTTTTCCACTGTTTCAAATTGATGCAGCAGCTTTAATGCTGTTTTCTCCCCTACGCCAGGGATGCCGGGAATATTATCTGAAGCATCTCCCATCAGCCCCTTTAAATCAGTAATTTGAATGGGCACAAGCCCGTATTTTTCCTGCACGTGCGCCGGCGTATATTCTTCGATATCAGTAATTCCTTTTTTCGTAATCGAAACGGTTGTCTTATCAGACGTTAATTGTGTTAAATCTTTATCTCCTGAAATCACTTTCACTTCGAAGCCTTCTTGTTCTGCTTGTTGTGAGAGCGTTCCAATAATATCATCCGCCTCATAATTTTCTAACTCATAACGTTTAATCCCAAAACAATCTAACAGCTCGCGAATAAATGGAAACTGCTCTGACAATTCATTCGGTGTTTTTTGGCGGCCTCCTTTATACTCTTGATACGTCGCATGTCGAAACGTTGTTTTTCCAGCATCAAACGCAACGAGCATATGTGTCGGCTTCTCTTCCTCAATAATACGATTCAGCATCATTGTAAATCCGTATACAGCATTCGTATATACCCCTTTGTCATTATTCAAAAGAGGTAGAGCAAAAAAAGCCCGGTACGCAATACTATTTCCATCTATTAATACTAACTTTTTATCCAAACAATTCTTCCTCCTATATCCAGGGACTAAAAGGCCAAACACAAAGGCGGCGCAAACGCAGCACGCACTTATCAATGCCCTAAACTGCACTACATATTTCGCAACATCAAGGGGAGAACCCACACCTATACGGAGTTCCGCCCCCACAGAATCAACACCGTTTCAACTCCACCTACATCCTCACACAACATAAAGTGGAAAACAAAGGCGGCGTGAACGTAGCACGCACTCTTAATATCCCTAAACTGCACTACGTATTTCGAAAAATAATGGGCCCTCTCATATTCATGCGGAGTTCCACCCCTACAAATCAACACTGTTTCCACTCCACCTACATCCTCATACCAAATAAAGGGGAAACACAAAGGTGGTGTGAACGCAGCACGCACTCTTAACAGCCTTAAGCTGCACTACGTATTTCTCAACATTAAGGGAGAACCCACACTTATGCGGAGTTCCGCCCCTTCTCCTTAAATAAAACCGTTCATTTTCTTCCTCTATTCTACCATGAGAAGAAGGAGAAAGAAAAATGACGGCTATTATAGTTTACTTCATATTCCCCATCAACAATCTTGCATAAGGAGAGTCAGATGGTAACACGATGACGGTCTGTTCGCCAATCGTTTCTTTATAGGAATCTAGTGTTCTATATAATTGATAAAACTCTGGGTCTTTGGAGAACGATTTATTGTAAATCTTAGCAGCTTCTCCTTCTCCCTCCGCTCGAATCACTTCTGCATCCGCTTCTGCTGTGGATAACAGCTCTTTCACTTTACGATCAGTATCTGCAATAATTCGATTCTTCTGCGCATCACCTTTTGATAAATATTCTTGAGCCTTCGATTCTCGTTCAGAAATCATTCTCTTAAACACAGACTCTTCATTTTCAGCAGGTAAGTCCGTTCGTTTTATACGAACATCTGTCACAAGAATCCCATAATTATCTTGGGTAAGCAATTCATTCACTTTTTCTGTTACTCGATCATTCAAACTTCCTCTTGAAGATTTTTCATCATTAATAATTTCATCATAATTCAATTGACCAAGCTCAGAGCGAACAACAGAATAAATAAACTCTTCCATCCTTGCTTCCGCATTTTCAAATGTTCTAGCATTCGTAATCATCTTCTTTGGATCATCAATACGCCATACTGCATAGTTATCAATGAGCATCCTTTTTTTATCTTTTGTATTAATTTCAGCTTCAGATACATCATAATTCATTTGATATTTTGGTAAAGTTGTCACACTTTGAATAAAAGGGATTTTAAACTTTAAGCCAGGGCTCTTATCAATGCGGACGACTTCTCCAAATTGGCGTACTACTTTGTATTCCCCTTCTTTTACAATATACACATTCGTTAGCAAAATCAGAAGTAGAGCAATCAAAATAATAAAGAAGATACCGGCTTTCATATAGCCGCGCCACTGAAGATGATCTTTTCGTTTACCTTCTAAATCAACAATTTTTGGGCTCATTATTCCGCTCCCCCTTCCTTCGTTGATTTTTGCTCTTTCGTTTCTTCCTCTGTCTGTTCCTTTGTCGCAGCAGCTTTAGAATCAAGCGCACGTAATGGTAAGTATTTCATCGTGTTTCCATCATCATTCATAATATAAATTTCAGCATTCGGCAGCACTTGTTCCAGCGTTTCAAGAATTAAACGAGAACGAGTGATTTCCTTATTACTTTTATATTCGGCATACAATTTATCAAAAACTGCAACATCTCCACGTGCCGTTTCTATTCGTTTCGTTTTATCTCCTTCTGCAGCTGAAAGGATTGCTGCTTTTTCCCCTTCTGCTTCATTCATACGTTTATTCTCGTATTTGCTCGCTTCGTTAATTTTCGTATTCATCGTTTCACGTGCATCCGTTACAGCGGTAAAAGCACTTCTAACATCATCATTCGGTAATTCTACATCTTGAAGCTTCACAGCTAAAACAGAAATACCAACATCATATTTCCCCATTAATTGCGATAATAATTCACGCACATCAGCCTCAATCTCTGCTTTTCCTGACGTTAAGGCATCATCAATTTTTGTGCTTCCAATAATGCTTCGTAAGGCAGCAGAAGTCGTATTATACAAGATTTCTTCAGGGTCATTCGCATTGAATAAATACTTCGGTGGATCAGTAATTTTCCACTGGACAACAAGATCCGCCAGCACAATATTTTCATCACCTGTAATCATCTTTGTTTCATTTGGATACTCAGAAATTTGCCCGTCTTCCTGTTTATACCCAAATTGTAAACTAAATGTCTCCTTTGACAGCTTTTCCACCGATTGAATCGGCCACGGCAGTTTAAAATGCAATCCTGGTTCAGCTACGGTCTGTTCTACCTTTCCAAATGTTAAAATCACAGCTTGATCAGATTCATCTACCGTATACCAAGTAGATATACCTACTATTCCAAGAATCACAATCAGCAACGCTAACCCTGTCATCGTATATATTCTTTTTAAACTAGCGATAGTAACCCCTCCCTTTTTTCTCTCTATACTGTATGTACGCCCAAAAATGGATAAAGTTTCATAAAATATTGAAAATGAATCTATCTTATCCAATTTTTAATAACAATCATTGGATAGGACTCTGCAAAAAAGATGATACTCAGGGCGTAGTTCTATCCACTCTCCTCCATTATTTAGCGTAGCCATAAAAAAAGTGAAGACCTAGTAGCCTTCACCCCTTAAACGTTGCTATGCATGCAGTTTTTTATATAACGTCACGGTAAATGTTGTACCAACACCAACTGTACTTTCAACCGTTACTTTTCCATGATGCACTTCTAGTATATGCTTCACAATAGCCAACCCTAAACCTGTACCTCCAGAGTCTCGACTTCTTGCTTTATCTACTCGATAAAAGCGTTCAAAAATTCGAGGAAGCTCTTTTGGCTCGATACCAATTCCATTATCCTGAATCTCAACAATGACTGTATCTTCCTCTTCTTTCACACAAACCTTTATAGCTCCGCCAGTTAACGTATAATTAACAGCATTACTCATTAAATTGATAAATACTTGTTTAATACGTGATAGATCACCTTCAATGAATGCTTGATCCGGACCAACGATGTCTAATGTGAGCTGCTTCTCTTCTAATCTTGTTGATAACATCATGGAAATGTCTGTTAACACCTGGATTAAATCGACATCTTGACGATTCAAAACAAATACTTGCTGCTCCATTTTCGAAAGATTCAGTAATTCCTGAATAAGCACTTGCAGACGATCACTTTCTTCTAAAATAATGGTTAAGAAGCTGCGCAATGTCTCCTCATCATGAAGAGCTCCATCAAGAAGCGTTTCAGAAAATCCTTTAATCGATGTAATCGGCGTTTTTAACTCATGTGATACATTAGCTACGAAATCCTTTCGAATTTGCTCTAAGCGCTTCAATTCGGTAATATCATGGAATATAAGCAAAATCCCGTTCCACTCATCGTGGTTACCAATAATTGGAGCACCATACACTTCAAAATGCCTTGGCTCTGATTCGAGTGGCAGCTTCATTTGACGCTTAATAATTTGTTCTGTTCGAAAGATTTCTTCTATAATCGAAATAATTTCCTCAAATTCAATGACTTCATAATAAGAGCGAAACATAAAGTGTATAGGATTTACCTTAAATAAATGTTTATATTCACGATTAATAAGCGTAATATAGCTTTTACTATCAATAAAAATAACGCCGCTTCCAATGTTTTCAATCAACGTTTCAAGTCGATCTTGATGCATCTCCCTAGAAATTTGTGCTTCTTCAAGATTTCTCGCCAAAATATTTAGAGATGTGATAAGCATTTTTGTTTCTGCCGAATAAGTCTCACTCGTTCGTGCTCGATAATTCCCTTGAGCAAGTTCAATAGCTGTCATCGTTGCTGCTTCAATCGGTCTTGCATATCGTTTCGTAATCATACTTCCAAGCATCAAAATAATGATAAGCGCAACGCCTAAACTAATCGTTAATATTTGCCACATTTGTTTATTCATTTGTTCAATGATGGAAATTTCACTACTATGTACGATATACCCTTCTATTTCATCATCTGTCTTAATCACTTGCCAATAATAATGAAAGTCCGCTTTTCCTTCAGGCACTTCATAGCCTTCTTGTCCTTGCGCTTTTATAATTTGTTGCAGTACCTTGGCATGGCGATTCGGATGCTCAATTTTCTCTTCATTCGAATCGTATAACACATCCCCTTCATCGGTCAAAATCGTAACATTTGAGTCAATAAGCGGCTTTAAATCGACTGTATTATTCTGGTCTAAAAAAGAATGAATCCCGCCATGTTCTTGAATATAATGCGCGATAAATGTTGTTTCCTTTTGAATTTGCTCATTAAATGCTTGTACATAAGAATTTTTAAATAAATTCCCTAACAATACGCCAAGAGCAATTAAAACAACAATAATTAAGGTAATTAACGCAAAAAAAAGCTTTTTACGATATGTCATTATTCTTGTTTAGGCTCCTCTAATTTATATCCATGTCCTCGAATTGTTTTAATATATAAAGGCTTCCTCGTATCCTTTTCGATTTTTTCACGAAGATGACTAATATGCACATCTACAATACGCGAGTCTCCAACAAAATCATAATTCCAAACAGCACTTAATAACTGATCTCTTGTCAATACTCTACCTTTATTTTTTGATAAATATACGAGCAGTTCAAATTCCTTCGGTGTCAATTCAAGTAGCTCATCATTAAATAAGGCTTCGTATCGATCTGGATAAACTTTCAATTCACCAATAATCAAAGATGGTTGCTGATCTTCTTGTGTCCCTTGTTCTGCAATTGGAGCTTGCTGCTGAGCACGTCGGAGAATCGCTTTAATACGCGCCACCACTTCCCGCGGACTAAAGGGCTTTGTTAAATAATCATCTGCTCCAAGCTCTAGTCCAAGCACTTTATCGAATTCATCATCCTTAGCTGTTAGCATTAAGATGGGAACATTGACTTTTAACTGACGAAGTTGCTTACATACTTCAATTCCATCCAGTTTTGGAAGCATTAAATCTAACACAACAAGATCCGGTTTCTGTTCAACTACTGTTTGAAGTCCTTCTTCCCCATCAAAAGCTGTTATCACAGAGAAACCCGCTTGCTCTAGATTATACTTAAGTAAAGTAACAATTGATTTTTCATCATCCACAACAAGAATTTTCTTAGCCATTTTCTCCTCCTGCAATCCATTCTATTCCTGTGACCTTCATTCTCATTTTATTATATACATATTAATTATGAAAGAGAAAAGAAAATGGACCTAGAATGAAAGCACAAAACGTTTGGATTCTCTTTGAGTATAGAAAAAGGCAATGGCTTTGAGCCATTACCTTTTTTCTGTATTATAAAAAACTTATATTAATACGCTCATTACAGCTTTTACTGCTTCAGCAGATTTATCAAGTGCTGCTTTTTCATCAGCTGTTAAGTCAAGCTCAATGATTTGTTCGATACCACCAGCACCAAGGATTGTTGGTACACCCAAGTAAATACCTTCATAACCGTATTCACCTTCGAGGTAAGCGATTGAAGGAAGGACACGACGTTGATCTTTAAGTACAGCTTCAGTCATTTCTACTAGGGACGCAGCTGGTGCATAGTATGCAGATCCGTTTCCAAGAAGTTCAACAATTTCTCCACCGCCGGTACGAGTACGAGCAACGATTGCTTCTAAACGGTCAGCTGGGATTAATTTTTCTAACGGAATTCCACCAGCGAAAGAATAACGAGTTAATGGTACCATCGTATCTCCATGCCCACCAAGAACGAAACCAGTAATATCTTTAACAGATAGGTTTAATTCTTCTGCTACGAATGTACGGAAACGAGCTGTATCAAGTACACCAGATTGTCCGATTACGCGGTTTTTAGGGAAACCAGACTCTTTGTATACTGTGTAAGTCATAGCATCAACCGGGTTTGTTAATACGATAATTGTAGAATTTGGAGAGTATTTGACGATTTCTTGAGTTACAGCTTTCATCACTTTTTGGTTTGTTTGAACTAAATCGTCACGGCTCATACCTGGTTTACGAGCGATACCAGCAGTGATGATAACTACGTCAGAATCAGCAGTATCCGCATAGTTAGAAGTACCAGTGATTTTAGCATCAAAACCTTGAACTGGGCTAGCTTCTAACATATCAAGAGCTTTACCTTTTGTTGGGTTTTCAGCTTGTGGGATGTCAACTAGTACAACATCACCAAGCTCTTTTTGAGCTAATAAAAATGCAGTTGTAGCACCAGTAAATCCGCCACCGATAACTGAGACTTTTTTACGAGACATATTTTTCTCCTCCTTCAATATGTAATAATACAAAATTTTCCCAGATAAAGCAATGCCATATATACGATTATACAATGAAAAAAGCAGCTATAGATAAGCTGCTTTTTCATAAGATATATCTGAATGAGAATTAAAGATTTTTGATTAATTCGTCAGCGAACTCAGAACATTTAACTTCTCTAGCGCCTTCCATTAGACGAGCGAAGTCATATGTTACAACTTTAGAAGCAATTGTTTTTTCTACTGAAGCTGTAATGCTTTTCGCTGCTTCATTCCAACCAAGGTGTTCAAGTAAAAGTACACCTGAAAGAAGAACTGAAGATGGGTTAACTTTATCAAGACCAGCGTATTTTGGAGCTGTTCCGTGAGTAGCTTCGAAAATAGCGTGTCCAGTTTCATAGTTGATGTTAGCTCCTGGAGCGATACCAATACCACCAACTTGTGCAGCTAGTGCATCAGAGATGTAGTCACCGTTAAGGTTCATTGTAGCTACTACATCAAACTCTTTTGGACGAGTTAAGATTTGTTGTAAGAAGATATCAGCGATAGAATCTTTTACGATGATTTTGCCTTCAGCTTCAGCAGCAGCTTGTGCTTTGTTTGCAGCTTCAGTGCCTTCAGCTTCTTTAATTTTGTCATATTGGTTCCAAGTGAATACTTTATCAGCGAATTCAGTTTCTGCTACTTCATAACCCCAGTTTTTGAATGCGCCTTCTGTAAATTTCATGATGTTACCTTTATGAACTAAAGTTAAAGATTTACGTCCTTCTTTAATTGCATAGTTAAGTGCAGAACGAACAAGACGTTTTGTACCTTCTTCAGATACTGGTTTAATACCGATACCAGAAGTTTCAGGGAAACGGATTTTGTTCACACCAAATTCGTTTTGTAAGAAAGAAATTAATTTTTTAACTTCTTCAGAACCTTGTGCATATTCAATACCAGCATAGATATCTTCTGTATTTTCACGGAAGATTACCATGTCAGTGTCTTCAGGACGTTTAACTGGTGAAGGTACACCTTCAAAGTAACGTACAGGACGTAGACATACGAATAAGTCTAATTGTTGACGTAATGCAACGTTCAATGAACGAATTCCGCCACCAATTGGAGTTGTAAGAGGTCCTTTAATAGCGATTAGATACTCGTTGATTACATCAAGAGTTTCTTGTGGAAGCCATTCGCCAGTTTGGTTGAATGCTTTTTCCCCAGCAAGAACTTCTTTCCATTCGATTTTCTTTTCGCCATTGTATGCTTTTTCTACTGCTGCGTCTAAAACGCGTACAGCTGCTGCCCAAATATCAGGACCGATTCCGTCACCTTCGATAAATGGTACTACTGGGTTGTTTGGTACGTTAAGTGCTCCGTTTGTAACTGTGATTTTTTGTCCTTGTGTCATGTCTATACCTCCGGTTCAAATTCAAAGGTTAGTGGCTCTTTCCAAATTGGCGAGCCAGCTAACCTTTTTTTACTCACATGTATTAATTTACTACAAATCAGTCGAAATATTAAACAAATTTTTTAAAAAATTTTATTTTATTAAAAAATTTTATCGTTCATCAACTGGTACGTATTTTTGCATACCTGGTCCATTGTACTCTGCACGTGGACGAATTAAGCGGTTGTTTGCATATTGCTCAAAGATGTGAGCAATCCAGCCAGACGTACGGCTTACAGCAAAAATTGGTGTAAATAGGTCATGCTCGATACCTAAGCTGTGGTATACAGATGCAGAATAGAAATCTACGTTTGGTGGTAGATTTTTCTGACCAGTTACTAATTCATGAATTTTAACAGACATTTCGTAGTATTCTGGTTGACCAGTAAGCTCAGTTAATTTTTGTGACATTACTTTAAGGTGTGGCGCACGTGGGTCACCTTTACGGTATACACGGTGTCCAAAGCCCATAATTTTTTCTTTATTTGCTAATTTTGCGTTGATATAAGGCTCAACGTTTTCAACAGAACCGATTTCTGTAAGCATTTTCATAACTTGCTCGTTTGCTCCGCCGTGTAGAGGTCCTTTAAGAGCTCCGATAGCAGATGTGATACCAGAATAGATATCAGAAAGTGTAGCCACACATACACGTGCAGTGAATGTAGAAGCGTTTAATTCATGGTCAGCATGTAAAACTAACGCTTTGTTGAATGCTTCTTCTGCGATTGCAGATGGCTCTTCTCCACTAAGCATGTATAAGAAGTTCGCAGCAAAGCTTAAATCAGAACGTGGAGCAACTGGATCTAAACCTTTACGAACACGTGAGAATGCAGTTACAACTGTTGGGATTTTCGCTTGAATGCGGATTGCTTTACGATAGTTAGCTTCGTCGCTCATTACATCAGCTTCTTCATCATAAAGTGCAAGTAAAGAGATTGCCGTACGAAGAGCTCCCATTGGGTGAACTTTATCGATTGGGTATGATTTGAAGTGGTTAAGAACTTCTGCTGGAACTTCTGCGTTGTCAGCAAGTTGTTGTGTTAACTCTTCTAATTGAGCTTTATTTGGTAATTTTTTATGCCATAATAAGTAGATTACTTCTTCAAACGTTGCGTTTTCTGCTAAATCATCAATGTTATAACCTACGTAAGTTAATGTGTCGTCGATAATTGAACTAACAGATGAAGTTGCTGCTACAATACCTTCTAGACCTTTTGTTGCTGTCATATAAAATCTCTCCTTTTTAAAAAATATTCCCCTATGCCCACTACTTATTGCGTATAAATATAGCGCCTCTAAGAACTAAGTATTATAACTAATCATATATATTTTTAGAAAAAACCGCGCTTCCTCCATGAAAGCGTTCACATTAAAGATAGACTATGCTATGTATGCTACCTATCGTTCGCTTGCCGTTTTCTAAAAATCAAATATGCGTTTTACTTTTCCTAGCGAGCGCTTGGTCAATAACTGCCTGAAACGCTTACAAGTAATCTTCGCATCCATTAAAATGATTCGGACGCTTATTTATCATTTTTCAGCAGTTACATGTTTATTATAAACAATAATCACTTTTTTGGGAATGAAAAGCACTTAAATTGTGAAAAAATTATTATTTTATTAGAAAAACTCACCTATATTCTTCCTTTCCCGCTTCATAAATCGTTGTTTAAAGCCCGTCAAATCAATGATTCCCTATATTCCTAAAGTATCCCCATTATTTTTTATTAGTTCATAAAATCGAACAATTTCATGCATATATAAGCGATTCCAGCCCCTATTAGCGGGCCCACTGCCACACCTTTGAATAAAGCAACAGCCAGAATTGTACCTAAAACAAGCGCCGTCGTAATATGCGGATCATGCTGTAATAACGTTAATCCGTTTTTAGCGATTAAAGCAACAGCGACTCCAGATATAAGAGCAATCCAAGCATAAGGAGACTTAATTGCTTCCCCTAATTCCTTAAAGCCAATCGCACCGCTTGCAATTGGAACTAATACGGCAATCGTGATGATTGTAACCCCCAGATTAATCCCCTTTCCCTCTAAATAAGGGAATATTTTTGTGTCAAGCATAAGCAATTTCATCAATAACAAAAAGCCTGCTGCAACCATTAGCGATGTATTCTTGCCAAGCCAGCCAATGATTCCAAGCAACAGTAAAAACACAATCGGACCCATTCACTCTCTCCTTGCCACCCTTATCATTTATTATTTTAACATAACAAAACAAGTATATTTTTCAAAAATTTCTTAGATGAAGCAAATGAAAAATCCACTCGCTTCCTCAGTTAAAACTTTCCAATTCTTCTTCCTGTCGTTACAATTATATAATACAAATATTTTATAAGGGGGAGAAGCTTTGAATTCCGTCTATCTTTATCGTTTTATTCGATGTTTCTTCGTCATTGCATTAATTAGTTTAGGCTGTACTGCTCTTTTTTATTTATCAACTTATACATACCCATTCATCATCGCCGTCATATTGGCCTTCTTTATGAATCCGCTCGTTACCCTTCTTGAGAAAAAGGCACGATTGCCAAGAAGCCTTGCTGTATTACTCTCTCTTTTGCTTATCTTTTCTGCCTTAGCTGGACTTCTTACATTACTTATTATTGAAATTGTCTCCGGTACGACTTATTTAGCAAGTGTACTTCCAACACATATTGAAACCTTTGTTACATTCATCGAAAACTTTATCGCCCAAACCATTATTCCTTTTTATAATGAAACCGCCACTTTGTTTAACAGACTAGATGTTGCCCAGCAGGATACAATCATGGAAAATGTTCAACAGATTGGACAATCTATCACTACAGCCGTCAGCGAATTTATTCAATTTATTTTAAAAAATATACCCGCTATTCTTGGGTGGTTTCCAAATACAATAACAGCACTTATTTTTTCCTTAATGGCTACTTTTTTCATTAGTAAAGATTGGCATCGCCTTGGAGGATTAACGGCTAAATTTCTGCCTTATAAAGTGTCTTCTCGTGCAAAAAGAGTGATCCATGATCTGAAACGAGCTTTATTTGGCTTTATCCGCGCTCAATGCACATTGATTTCTTTAACAACAATTACCATTTTAATTGGGTTATTAATTATGCGAGTAAACTATTCTATTACAATCGCCTTAATTTGCGGTTTCATTGACATTATTCCCTATTTAGGAACGGGGACTATCTTTATTCCTTGGATGATTTATGAAGTAATGACTGGAGATGTTAGTTTTGCCATTGGACTTGCTGTCCTGTATATCATCGTCGTTGTGCAACGGCAACTCATTGAACCGAAAGTTCTTTCTTCAAGCATCGGTATTGATCCATTAGCTACACTTATTTCTCTATTTATTGGGTATAAATTAATTGGCTTTTTGGGATTAATTATCGGTCCAATCATCCTTGTGATAATTAACACCCTGCAGCGGGCTAACGTGTTTACTGAAATTTGGGCATTTATTATCGGACCAAAAAAAGAGTAAGGGGTTCACTCTAAAGTAGAGTTACTCCCTTACTTCAATACATGTTATTCCTTTGTGAGTAAGGTAATAGACACGACACAGTAGTTCATTCTTCACTACTATAATTAGTAGGCAAGATTACCATTCATAATTATTTATTAGATGTTTGGAATTGTTCCGCCTCTGTTGAACCAGCAAGTGCTGTTGTAGAAGACGTTCCACCAGATACAACTTGTGCTACTTCATCAAAGTAACCAGTTCCAACTTCACGTTGGTGACGAGTTGCTGTGTAACCGTCTTTTTCACTTGCGAATTCAGCTTGTTGAAGCTCTGAGTAAGCAGCCATTCCGCGCTCTTTGTAACCTAAAGCAAGATTGAACATGCTATGATTTAATGAGTGGAAACCAGCAAGTGTAACGAATTGGAATTTGTATCCTAACTTACCGATTTCTTTTTGGTAGCTAGCAATTTCTTCATCGCTAAGTTTAGCTTTCCAGTTGAATGATGGTGAACAGTTGTAAGCAAGTAGTTTACCAGGGAATTTCTCATGAATTGCCTCAGCAAAGCGACGAGCTTCTTCAAGGTTTGGCTCAGACGTTTCACACCAGATAAGGTCAGCATATGGTGCATAAGCAAGACCACGAGCAATCGCTTGATCAAGACCAGCTTTTGTACGGTAGAATCCTTCTGGTGTACGTTCACCAGTGATAAATGGTGCATCAACTGGATCAATATTATCTGTGATTAAATCTGCAGCATCAGCATCTGTACGTGCGATTAAGAGTGTTGGTGTACCCATTACGTCCGCAGCTAAACGAGCAGAGATTAAGTTACGTACAGCTGTTTGAGTTGGTAGAAGAACTTTCCCACCTAAGTGACCACATTTTTTCTCAGAAGAAAGTTGGTCTTCGAAGTGAACGCCTGAAGCACCTGCTTCAATCATACCTTTCATTAATTCGAATACGTTAAGTGCTCCACCGAAACCAGCTTCTGCATCGGCAACAATTGGTGCGAACCAATCGATGTCTGTGTTTCCTTCAGAGTAAGAGATTTGGTCAGCACGTTGTAATGTTTGGTTAATACGTTTTACTACTTGTGGTACAGAGTTTGCTGGGTACAAGCTTTGGTCAGGGTACATTTGACCAGCAATGTTTGCATCCGCAGCCACTTGCCAACCGCTTAAGTAGATTGCTTTTAAACCAGCTTTTACTTGTTGCATTGCTTGGTTACCTGTAAGTGCACCAAGTGCGTTAATGTAATCTTCTGTATGAAGAAGGTTCCATAATTTTTCTGAACCACGACGAGCTAATGTATGTTCAATATCGATTGATCCTCTTAATTTGATAACATCTTCAGCAGAATAAGGGCGAGTAATTCCTTTCCATCTTGCATCGTTTTCCCAGCTTTGTTGTAATTGTTTTGCTCTTTCTTCTCTCATGATTAAATTCCTCCTAATTTTTATATAAAATTATGAAACTATTTAACTATTATGAAAGATGTGCATATGCCGGATTCGTTAAAAAATCGGCAAAGTCATCAGCTAAACTCAATTCTTCAAACAGCTTGGCGGCTTCGATGAATCTCCCTGTTGCGAATGCTTCTTCCCCTACTTCCGCTTGAATGTTTTCTAACTCTTCTTGTTGGATCGATTTGAATAGCTCACTTGTAATGTTTCGACCATCCTCAAGAATTCCCTTTGGATGATGAATCCATTGCCATACTTGCGCTCTTGAAATTTCTGCTGTCGCGGCATCTTCCATTAAATCGTGAATAGGAACCGCTCCTCGACCGCATAACCAAGAAGCAATATATTGAATACCAACATTAATGTTAGTGCGTAAACCGCTTTCAGTGATCGTTCCTGTTGGGACCTCCAATAAGTCCTCTGCTTTTATTTGTATATCCTCACGTTTACGATAGATTTGGTTGGGCTTTTGAACAAGCAAGTCAAATACTTCCTTTACAATACTGACCATGTCAGGGTGAGCTACCCATGTTCCATCATACCCATCTCTCGCTTCACGCTCTTTGTCTGCACGCACTATAGCAAAAGCTTTATCGTTCTTTTCGACATCACCTTTCACTGGAATTTGTGCAGCCATTTCACCGATTGCCGGAGCATTTCGGTTGTGACACGTTTGGATTACGAGCAAGGAATATGCTCTCATATTCGGTACTGTCATCGTAACTTGTGCCCTATCCGGGAAAATACCATGATTATAGTGACGGAATTTTTTCAAGAAGCTGAATATGTAATCCCATCGCCCACTATTCAAGCCAGCTGAATGTTCTTTCAGTTCATATAGAATCTCATCCATTTCAAAAGCGGCTAAAATTGTTTCGATTAGTACAGTTGCTTTAATTGTACTTTGTGGGATTTTTAAATCATTTTGTGCATAAACGAACACATCATTCCATAGTCTCGCTTCAAGATGATTCTCCAATTTGGGAAGATAAAAGTATGGTGCTGTCCCTTTTTCCAGCAATGCTTTTGCATTGTGAAAGAAATAGAGTCCAAAATCGAAAAGGCTGGCTGAAATCGGTTGGCCATTTAAAAGCACATGCTTCTCTTCTAAATGCCATCCTCTAGGTCTTACTGTTAAGACAGCTGTTTTTTCGTTTAGTTTATATAACTTTCCATCTGAATTTTCGAAGGCAATCGTTCGACGAACTGCATCTCGTAAATTGATTTGACCTTCAATGCAATTCGACCATGTAGGCGAATTCGCATCTTCAAAATCAGCTATGAAAAGATTAGCACCTGAGTTCAAAGCATCGATTATCATTTTCCGCTCAACTGGTCCAGTGATTTCTACACGGCGATCTTGAAGATCTTTCGGCAGTGGATCAATCGTCCAGTTATCTTCACGGATATGTTTTGTTTCTTCTAGAAATTGAGGTACTTTACCTTGGTCGATTTCTTCCTGAACTTTCATGCGTCTTTCCAAAAGTTCTTTTCTTCTTGGACCAAAATACCGTTCAATTTTTGCAATAAATTGTAGAGCTTCTGGTGTAAGGATTTCCTCAAAACCAGGTTTTATCTCCCCATTAATTTCTAGACTCTCTACTTTGGTAACCATATCGCTTTCTCACATCCCTTCGGAGCTCCCCTCATGTTATAATACAGTTTTTCTTTCCCTTGTTTGTATTATATAACACACCTTCTATGTTTGTCACTATTTTTTCTAAAATTTACAATAAATTATTTTTTGTGGAAGAAAAAATCCCTTAAAAACCCTTATATATCAATACTTTTACAGATGTTTTATTTTATCTTTCTTTTCTAAATATATAGAATTTTAGGACAAATTAAAAGTATATACCCAAATTTGTAATTTTATTACACCT
>NZ_JBALMU010000068.1:45637-46623 GCF_036962285.1 Bacillus sp. JJ634 | reverse complement strand
CTAGTTAATAAATAACATGTAATGAACAAATTGATAAATCTACATCACATATTGAAGATTTGAACTGAACCCCGAATAGGTTCACTTTTTTTAAAACGTGTTTACTATTCGGAGTTCAATTCAAATTGTATTGATTATGCTCTTTTATTTCCTTTTTTTCTTCGTTTTGTCCTAATAGTCATTGGAGCCGTTTTATCATTTTTGATATTTTCCAGGTACTCCACTAAATATTTTTCTGTAATCTGAGTGAGTACATATCCAAGCCGTGTATGAATAATATTTTCCACTACAAACACCTTTTTGGTGTAATACATATAGTTTTGGCCAGCTATCCTTTCATACTCCTTAAATTCATCGGTACTTTCCTGTTCACCCGCTTTATAAAAGCTATTCATATGCCGATACATGTCTCTTCGCTCTTTTCTTATGACTTTAAGTAAATATAACAGCTCAAAGGTCGATAATTTCATAATTTCCGGCGTAGTTTTATCCATGTGAACATCCAAAGCACACTCTGAAACGCGAACGTTCAGCCGCTCCCGATTTTCTTTGACAATCTTTGAATCTAGAGAGCCATACAACAAAATGAAACAACCTTCCAAGTCTTACGTGAACCTGGTCGTGCCGCATCTACCAAGTCCTATCTGTGGTTATATCGCACAGGGCGAGATGATATCCCCATTGTTCTCTATGACTATCAACCAACAAGAGCAGGCGAACACCCGAAACGTTTTTTAACGGGTTATCAAGGTTATTTACAAGTGGATGGATATAGTGGTTACAATCAAGTACCGGATGTCACCCTTGTGGGATGTTGGGCGCATGCCAGACGTAAGTTTGATGAAGCCTTAAAGGCTTTACCTGATTCACAGCAGGGAAAAAAGGTGAAGGCGAGCGAAGGGTTGTATTTCTGTAATCAACTCTATTCTATCGAAAGAAAGCTAAAACATGTCGACTCTACAGAACGATTTGAGTCCCTATCATTA
>NZ_JBALMU010000068.1:45181-45426 GCF_036962285.1 Bacillus sp. JJ634 | reverse complement strand
GGGCTACTTAACGTTTACAAATGTTTAATTTGAATAACAGTAGTTTTCATACTCCAATGACACATATAGTTTTACCGATACACAAAATTCTACAATACATACCATCTATTCTTCGATATTAGAACCAAGTAACATCATCGACGCATATAAGGCGATGATCATCAAAACCACATTACAATAGTTTAACGTAATAAGAACACAGACAGCAAAATCATTAGGAATATCTTTAAGAAGCTTATATTATA
>NZ_JBALMU010000068.1:3992-45134 GCF_036962285.1 Bacillus sp. JJ634 | reverse complement strand
AAAAAAAAAAAAAAAAACTATATTTTCCCAAAAGAATGATAGTGTTTAAACATCTATTAACCATAAGATGTAGAAGGATATTCATTGTTGGCATAATAATTGCTTTCTTAAAAAAGTGAGAGGTGAATGCGAATCACGTTAACCTTTAATAAACCTTAGGAGGAAATAAAATGGAAATGAAAATGGGGACTACTGTAAAACCTTATGGAGGATCTAAAAGGGAAATGAAAATAGGAAATACTATAAAGCCTTTTGGAGAATATAAAATGGAAATTTTTCAATATCTTGAAAAATATGATTATGAACAAGTAGTTTTTTGTCAAGATAAACAATCAGGCTTAAAGGCTATTATAGCCATCCATGATACGACATTAGGTCCTGCACTCGGTGGTACGAGAATGTGGATGTACCCTTCAGAAGATGCAGCGATAGAGGATGCTTTAAGGTTAGCGCGAGGTATGACTTATAAAAATGCCGCAGCGGGCTTAAATTTAGGCGGTGGCAAAACCGTCATTATCGGAGACCCTCTTAAAGATAAAAATGAAGAAATGTTTCGAGCATTTGGTCGTTATATTCAAAGCTTGAATGGTCGCTATATTACTGCGGAAGACGTAGGTACAACCGTCGAGGATATGGATCTAATTCATGAGGAAACCGATTATGTTACCGGAATTTCACCGACCTTTGGCTCCTCTGGTAACCCATCTCCGGTAACTGCATATGGCGTATATCGAGGAATGAAAGCAGCAGCGAAGGAGGCGTTTGGCACGGATTCCTTGTTAGGTAAAACGGTAGCTGTTCAGGGTGTTGGGAATGTAGCGTATCATTTATGTCGCCATCTAGCTGAGGAGGGTGCACTACTAATTGTTACAGATATTAATAAAAAAAACGTACAACGTGCTGTCGAGGAGTTTGGTGCAAAGGCAGTAGACCCTGCGGATATTTATAGTGTCGATTGTGATATATATGCCCCTTGTGCCCTCGGAGCGGTCATAAATGATGACACAATAGTAAAATTAAAGGCAAAAGTTATTGCTGGTGCGGCAAACAATCAATTAAAAGAACCACGTCATGGTGACTTAATACATGAAAAAGGTATCGTTTATGCTCCGGACTATGTGATTAATGCTGGAGGTGTCATTAATGTCGCTGACGAGCTGAAGGGTTACAATCGTGAGCGTGCACTGAAAAAAGTCGAGGGTATTTATGACAATATTATGAAAGTAATTGAAATTGCGAAGCGTGACAATCTGCCTACTTACCGAGCAGCTGATCGTATGGCAGAGGAACGCATTGCTAGAATGAGAAATTCTCGTAGTCAGTTTTTACAGAATGAAAAGGATATTTTAAATCATCGTAGATAGATTGGTATGTAGGAGGCTGAGCAAGGCGCTTGCACTTTTCGTTAATCTGCAATGAAAGGAATCTCTTTGGTATGATATAGGGTTAGGATTATTTTAGTCTCTAATTCAGTAAGTCCAAAGAGATTTTATTCTATGCTTTATAATGAATTAGTTGAATAATAAATATCCTATTCGTCAAATGGTATAGTAGAAAAAGAGAGGATTTTCAGTAAAATTTAGTTCTTTAATGGAGGTTTTTATTTGGATACTAAAGTACCATTTTCAGTTATTTTAGTTATTGGTTTAATGTTATTTGCTCTATTTTTTGGGGCGGGAAATTTAATTTTTCCACCAATGCTTGGTCAATTAGCAGGAATAAATATCTGGTCAGCAAATGCAGGGTTTTTAGTAACAGGAGTTGGCTTACCGTTACTTGGTATTCTAGCATTAGGAGTTTCGGGGAAAGACGATTTACAGTCTTTGGCAAATCGTACTCATCCAATTTTTGGTGTAGTGTTTACCGTTATTTTATATCTTTCAATCGGACCTTTGTTTGCGATTCCAAGAACAGGAACAGTTTCGTTTGAAATGGCCATTAAACCTTTTTTAGGTGATGAGATCAGTTTTGTACCTTTACTAATCTTTACAATTATTTTCTTTGCACTTACGTGTTATATTTCGGTTAACCCTAGCAAGATGGTTGATATTATTGGAAAATGGCTAACGCCGATTATGCTCGTGTTTATTTTAATTTTAATGGCTTTCGTTGTATTTAAACCAATGGGAGCTTTCCAAGCACCTACTGAGGACTATGTGTCTCATGCATTCTTTACAGGGTTCGAACAAGGTTATTTAACAATGGATGCTCTTGCTGCTTTCGTGTTTGGGATTATTGTTATTAATGCAATTCGAGATAAAGGGATTACGAATAAGAAACAACTTCTTACTTTATGTATGAAATCAGCGTTTATCGCGGCAGGTATTTTAGCTTTAATCTATACAGGACTATCATATCTTGGTGCTACAAGTGTGGAGGAAATAGGTTATGCAGATACAGGTGCACAAGTATTAGTACAAGTTTCAAGCCATTACTTCGGTCCTTTCGGTGGAGTGTTACTAGGCTTTATTGTGTTACTAGCATGTTTAACAACAAGTGTTGGATTAGTTACGGCTTGTGCTTCTTATTTCCATAAGTTAATTCCAAGTGTTTCTTATAAAAAATTGGCAATTATTTTCTCTGTCATTAGTGCAGGTTTTGCGAACTTTGGATTAGCGCAATTGATTTCGTTATCTGTACCTGTGTTAACAGCGATTTATCCATTAGCGATTGTGTTGATTGTTTTAACATTTACACACTCTCTTTTCAAAGGTCGTTCTGAAGTATACCAAGGAAGTATGCTATTCACATTCGTTGTGAGTTTATTTGATGGATTAAACCAAGCTGGTATACGCTTTTCATCCATTAATAATTTCTTTCATGAAATTCTTCCTCTCTATGATGTAGGAATAGGGTGGATTATCCCAGCAATTGTTGGAGGATTTATAGGGTTTAGCAGTAGCATAATACGAGTGAAATTCGGTCTTAATCATCCAACTAGAATAGTTAAAAGAAAAAAAGTTTCATAAATATGTCAACCTTTTTTTAAATTTGTTGACATTTTAATCGAACGGCACCTGTTCGTTCTATAAGGGGTAGCGTCAGGAAAATGCAGATTTACAACGTTAAGGAAATTTCGATATTAAAAAGCCCAATTTCTCAGCATTAAAATTGAGAAATTGGGCTTTTTTCATTATTCAACTAACTGCCCAGTTCGTATTATAAGGTCAGCCAGATAAGAAAATATTTCTGGTTGACCTTATTTTATATGGTCTTATTATAACAGTAGCCAAGGTAGAACGTCTCTGCCCGTGGGGCTTGACCCCGTCAACTAAACCGTTCGCCCCTTACTTGTAGAAACATGATTGAGGCTGGTTGGGACGTAGATCTCGTATAACAAGCGAAGCTGTGACACTGCATGGAGGATTAGGGGTTACTGGCAAATGACTAGTCTAGGAGGAGATTCAGAATGAATCCAGTCGTTGGTCTGGATGTTTCAAAAGGGGAAAGTCAAGTTCAGGCATTTTTAGATAAAGGCAAACCATATCGTAAGAGCTTTAAAGTTTCTCATACTGTTGAGGGGCTTGATTCACTTGTAGCGTTTCTTGAGGATGTTAAAAGAGAGTCTGGAAAAAAGCCTTCAGTCATTTTAGAAGCTACTGGGCATTATCAAACTCCAGTCGTTCACTACTTGGAAGAGCGTGGGTATTTATTGATTATCATCAACCCTTTGATTTCATATAAGGCAAGAGGGTCAAGTTTAAGAAAAGTAAAGACCGATGCCATTGATGCCTATCTTCTCTGTGAGTTGTTCTATAAGGAGGAGTTAGAACCATATAAAAAGCGTGGGGTTCAGTTATTAAACCTTCGTAATCTGACAAGACAACATGAAAATATAACGGGCGTTATAATCCAAACAAAGCTGCAATTTCAGGCAGTGCTTGAACAAGTGTTTCCTGAATATAACGGGGTTTTTGGAGATTTATATTCTGTGGTGTCACTCTTAACTCTTTCAGAGTTTCCTTCTTCAGAAGACATTCTGAAGGCAAGTGAAAAAGCCATTACAGACAAGATATTTGAGTTATGTAAAAGTAGATCTATCAAATGGGCAAATGAAAAAGCCATTCAGCTTAAAGCTGCGGCAGCCCGTAACCCTTTTGAAAAGACCGTTTATCAGAGTCATATTTTAAGCCTAGGTATGTATATAAATATTCTTCTTCAGTACAAAGAGCATCTATCAAAGTTAGAGACAGAGATAGACGCTCTCGCTAAAGAAATTGAAGAATATACTATTATCAAATCTATCCCAGGCATTGGAGAAAAGATCGCGGCAACGATTATTTCTGAAGTTGGGGAGATAGATCGATTTAATAATCCTAAAAAGCTTGTAGCCTTCGCTGGAGTGGATCCTAGTGTATTCGAATCTGGTAAGTTTACAATTACAGTTTCAAATGCGGCAATTGTCAGAATTGAAAGAGGAGATACTAGTGCAAGCTACGAAACTCTTGATAAGATGGCAGAAGTATTTCGAATGAATTACAAGGATCTGGTGGAGAAGCAGGAATCATTCGAACCTCGTAGAGAGAAGACATTGCATGAAAAATTAAGAATGTTGAATGAAGAGCAATTAAGCCAAGTTAATAAACTGGTAGATGTGTTAATAGGGGGAAGACGATAATGTCTGAAACAAAAATTTCATATCAAATGAACGGATTTACATACATTCTTGAAACTTATAGAGACTTTTTACGAGATAATTGAAAAAGTCAAAAATTTATTAACTGCTAGTTACTTTCAAATAAAATAGAAAAGGGTAACTAGTTAGTAGCTACCCCTTTAACTATTAACACTTTCTATTTGGTTGAATAAAAATCAGTACTATCCTACTTATTTACCAAACAACGGAAGTGAAGTGATTTGTTGAAACAACTTAATTCCTTCCGAATCTAGTTTTTTACTGGGTAAATCATTATAAGTATCTCCAAACTCTTCATTATTCTTTGAGTTAACCTACTACTTATAAATTCTAAAGATTCATTTAGTTGTTTATCTGGAGAAAATTTTTCTTCTTGAAAATTATATTCAATCTAACCACCACGTTCTTTAATTATTTCCGATCAGAGAAGACGGGGTTCTTCGATGAATACGCCTCAAAACGTTTGACTAATTCGTCGCGAAGATCATTTGGTTCGATAATCGCCTCCACACGCACCGAAGTAGCGAAAACCAAGCAGAGTAGGGCGTGTGGCGAGTTCAACGTACAAGATATTTTTGCAATCACCGTAGGGACTACGGGTAGAGCCTGCTAAAAAACTAGTCGATACACTGGTGTTCGTAGGAATCTCCCACTTCAAATTTTCGTTAGAAAATTAAGTGGTGAGTAGTTCAACAGCTGTTTCTTGAATGCGGATAATTTTTTTAATCCCTCTTCAATGAGTAAATATTCATTCAGCATAGTTACAAACAGTATTTTTCGTCACTTTTTTACTAATATATTTTCTTCGTAGATTTTTCGACACTGGTTACAATACCATGCCGTATATTTAATACCCTTTTCGTTTATATCCATTCTCGCAATCTTTACTGATCCACATTTAATACAATGTTTCATTTCGTAGTTCCCCACTATAACTGATGCTCATTTTTTAGTAGAGTTTTGTATCTATACTCATACTCTCTAGTTTTTGTTTCACACTCTGTAAAAATCTTCCGCACACGAGACCATCTAAAATTCGATGGTCTAATGATAGACACATGTTCATCATATCGTGAATAGCAATCATGTTATCCACTACAATAGGTCTCTTGACGATGGCTTCCACACTCAATATTGCAGCTTGAGGCTGATTGATGATCGGAGTGGACTGAATAGAGCCAAAGGATCCCGTATTATTAACGGTAAACGTTCCACCAGCCATATCATCTGCAGTTAACTTTCCTTCTCTGCATTTTCTCGCTAAGTCATCAACTGCTTTAGCCAACCCTAAAATACTTTTTTGATCTGCATCCCTTATGACAGGAACAAATAGGGCATCGTTGGTAGCCACAGCGATAGAAATATGGATGTTCTTTTTGATAATAATTTTATCGCCACCCCACTGCGAATTCAGAATCGGAAATTCCTTTAGGGCTTCTACCACGGCCTTAATAAAGAAAGGCATGAAAGTTAAGTTGAGCCCTTCTTTTTTCTTAAACTCATCCTTTACTTGATTCCGGTATGTGACTAGATTTGTTACGTCACATTCAACCATTGTCCAAGCATGGGGAGATTCATGCTTGCTTTGTACCATTCGATTGGCTATTGTCTTACGGATCGGGGTAACCGGGATGATTTGATCTTCTTGACCGAAAGGAACATTTATTGAAGAAGGCATTGGGTGTTCTCCCAAGACTTCCTTCATGTCTGACGTAGGGATCACTGAAACATGTGGTACCTCCTCAACCTGTTGAATAGCGGTTGCCGCTACTTGTCTATTACCATCTATAATCTCCTGAATATCTTTACGTGTAATACGACCAGACGCCCCTGTACCTGTAATGGTAGAAAGATCTAAATTATACTCTTGTGCAAGTTTTAATACAGCTGGTGAATAGCGTGGTTTCATTTCCTCTTTACCTGGAAGGACAGCAGACTCTACAGCCTTTTTTGGTTTAGATATGACAGCACTTGCCTGAGCATGGCTTTCACCCTCAATGGTGATGTAGCAGATCAAGGTTCCAACCGCTACAGTCTCTCCTTCTGGAATGACAATTTCGGATATCGTTCCACTAAAAGTTGAAGGTACTTCGGCATTGACTTTATCTGTATTTACTTCACATATTGGATCATATTTATTAACTTTATCCCCAACTTTGACGAGCCACTGGGAGATGGTACCTTCTGTTACGCTTTCCCCTAATTGTGGCATAATAATTTTCTCAGCCATTTTTCTCCTCCTGATTCGATTAATATTGGGCCAATTCTTTCATGGCCTGATATACTTTATCTGGATTGAGCATAAAGAACCTCTCCATTGATGAACTATAAGGCATTGCAGGAACGTCAGGACCACAAAGGCGTTTAATCGGTGCATCTAATTCAAAAAGACATTCCTCTGAGATTGCTGCTGCGACTTCAGCCCCAACTCCTCCCTCTTTATTGTCTTCGTGAATTATTAATACTTTGCCTGTCTTGCGAGCAGCCTCAACAATAGATTCCTTATCAAGTGGATAAAGGGTACGTAGATCTAAAATATGTGCGCTATAGCCATCCTGGGATAGCCTTTCTGCCGCCTCCAAGGCAAAATGTAACGTAAGGCCATAAGAGATAACCGTGATGTCATCTCCTTTTCGCTTAATATCTGCCTTCCCAAGCGGAACAATATAATCCGTGTCCGGCACCTGTCCTTTAATTAATCGATAACAACGCTTGTGTTCAAAGAAAAGAACAGGATCTTCATCTCGTATAGCTGCTTTCAATAATCCTTTAGCATCATAAGGAGTAGATGGAGTTACTACTTTTAGACCTGGAATGTTACAAAACATGGCTTCAACGCTTTGTGAATGATAGAGGGCTCCATGAACTCCCCCTCCATAAGGAGCGCGAATCACTAACGGACAATTCCAATCACCATTCGAGCGATATCTCAGTTTAGCTGCCTCATTCACAATCTGGTTGACAGCTGGCATAATATACTCAGCAAATTGAATTTCTGCTACAGGTCTCATTCCATAAGCAGCTGCCCCAATCGATACACCCGCAATGGCCGCTTCTGATAATGGAGTATCTATCACTCTTCGTTCTCCAAATTCTTCATGGAGTCCCTGTGTAACACGAAATACCCCGCCACGAACCCCAACATCCTCTCCTAACACAAATACATTTCTGTCGCGTTGCATTTCCTCCTGCAAAGCTTGTGTTATTGCATCAATATAAGAAATCACTGTCATTCTTTTTTCCCCCTATTCTGCATAAACGTGTCTTAGTGTATCTTCTGGAGCTGGAGTTGGAGCATTCTCTGCATACTCGGTTGCCTCATCGACTTCCTTGACAATCCAATCATGAATCTCCTTCTCTTTATTTTCATCCAATAATCCTACTTCCTTTAGGTACGTACTGAAGGAAACAAGAGGATCTTTCTTTTTAGCTTCTTCGACTTCTTCACGAGATCGGTAGGTCCGATCATCGTCATCACTAGAATGGGGCATTAGACGATAGACAACAGCTTCAATCAACGTAGGTCCATCATCCGCTTTTGCTCTTTCTACTGCCTCTTTCATAACTTTATATACTTCAAGGGGATCATTCCCATCTACAGTTACACCTGTAAACCCATATCCTTTTGCCCTATCTGCAATACTTTCACAAGCAACCTGCCTTTCAAGAGGAACAGAAATCGCATACTTGTTATTCTCGCAAAAGAAGATGACCGGTAACTTGTGTACTCCAGCAAAGTTAGCCGCTTCATGGAACTCCCCCTGATTACTAGAGCCTTCCCCAAAGGCAGTTAAAACCACCAAGTCTTCGCCACGCATTCTCCCTGCTAATGCAATTCCTACGGCATGTGGAACTTGGGTTGTCACGACGCTGGAACCAGAAAAAATATTATACTTTGTACTACCATAATGCCCTGGCATTTGTCGTCCACCACTGTTCGGATCTTCCGCCTTAGCAAAAGCAGAAAGCATTAATTCCTTTGCCGTCATCCCAAATACAATGGCCATTCCCATGTCTCGATAATACGGACAAAGAAAATCTTTCTTTTTATCTAGTGCAAAAGCAGCTCCAACCCCTGCAGCTTCATGACCCTGACAAGAAACTAGGAAAGGTAACTTTCCCGCACGGTTTAGTAGCCACATCCGTTCATCTACTTTTCGTGCCAAAACCATATTCTGATACATGCCAAGGACCTGTTCATCTGATAAACCTAGAGCTCGATGCCTGTTCTCGATTTGGACAGTTTCAGTTCTATTCATATAATTACCCTCCTAGGATTTTTTGAATTCCATTATTTTCATTCTTAACTTTTCCTTTTCGTAAATCCCTTTTATCGTTTCCCGACAGAAGACTCCCACCTCAAGGAGTGTGAAAGGCGTAGCCCAATGAGTAGGTGGGAGATGAATGTCGGTAGGCGGTAGGCGGTAGCCTAAATTGTTGAACAACACGAACAAGTGTACTATAATATACTTGTAAGTTGTTCTTTGAAAACTGAAGATATGAGGTTCTAGCAGGAAAATCGTCTGCTAGGTAAAATCTTCAACGTTCTAATCGCCTCCACACGCACCGAAGTAGCGAAAACCAAGCAGAGTAGGGCGTGTGGCGAGTTCAACATACAAGATATTTTTGCAATCACCGTAGGGACTACGGGTAGAGCCTGCTAAAAAACTAGTGGATACACTGGTGTTCGCAGGAAGCTCCCACTTCAAATTTTCGTTGGAAAATTAAGTGGTGAGTAGTTCAAGAATGAATCGCTATTCTCTCAACAGCGAGAGCAGCTTCCCCTATAATCTCTGCTAGGCTCGGGTGAGGATGAATGGTCTGGGCAATTTCCCATGGAGTGGCGTCCAATACTTTCGCTAATGCTCCTTCTGCAATCAGATCCGATACATGAGGGCCAATCATATGAACTCCTAGCAAGTTATCTGTCTTTTCATCGACGACTAACTTGACAAAGCCATCGTGTTCCCCAAAGATTAGTGCTTTTCCTATTGCCTTGAATGGGAATAAGCCAGTTTTAATCGAAAACCCTTTATGTTTTGCCTCTTCTTCCGTCCATCCAACACTAGCTATCTCAGGACGACTATACGTCACTTTTGGTACCATGGTGTAATCTATAAGGTGAGGGGCGAGTCCTGCCATATGTTCTACGGCGAGAATGCCTTCATGTGAAGCTACATGGGCCAATTGCAATCCTCCAATGACATCACCAATAGCGTAGATATGACTTTCCTCCGTTTGGAAATACTCATTCACCTGAATCACGTTCTTCTCTACTCTCACTTCTGTGTTTTCTAATCCTATGTTCTCGACATTCGCAGAACGACCAACTGCAACGAGAATCTTTTCAGCTTGAAGAGTGATTAATCCTCCATTTTTATCTACTTGTATGGTGACAGTTTCACTTTCCTTTGAAAATGTTTCAGGTAGGACCTTAGCACCTGTGTGAATTTGGATTTTCCGTTTTTTCAACAATCGGGTCATTTCCTTACTTATTTCAGCGTCTTCTAAAGGAAGAATACGGTCCGCAAATTCTACGATTTGCACATCTACCCCAAAATCGTTAAGTAAGGATGCCCATTCAATCCCTATGACTCCACCTCCGACCACAAGAATCGATTTAGGTAGGGATTCCAGCTGAAGAGCTTCGTCACTTGTTATTACAGATATGCCATCTACTTCCAATCCGGTAAGTTTACTTGGTCTTGAACCAGTAGCAATCAGTAAATTCTTTGGTACTAATATTTCTGAATCCCCGTCCATACGCATTACAGATACCGCTCCGGCTTGTGGCGAAAAGATGGAAGACCCTAGCACCCGTCCGTCTCCCTGGAATACCGTGATATTTCCTTTTTTCATTAGATATTGAACACCTTGATGAAGTTGATCGACGATTTTTTGTTTTCGCTCCATCATTTTAAGAAAATTTATGGATATATTAGAAACTTCTACTCCAAATTCAGGACCTTGGGTAACAGTATGATACACCTCAGCAGACCGAAGAAGCGCTTTACTTGGAATGCATCCCCGGTGTAGACAGGTCCCGCCAAGCTTATCTTTTTCGACAACAGCTACCTTCATGCCTAACTGGCTGGCGCGGATGGCGGCAACATAGCCACCAGTCCCACCTCCTAGTACGACTAAATCATATTCATTGGTCGACATTGCATATCCCCCTCATATATGAATTTTTAGGTTATCAGTCTTAACTTCTTTTGGAAGAATTTCATTGCCCTAGTTCGTGTTTGATAGTCTATTAATCATTTTCTAATGAGACATCTCAATATTGAAATCCTCCTTATAACTCCCCATTTCCAATAAAAAACTTCATCGTCAACACTGAAATGAATTTTAGAGGACGGGAAATGATAGCGCTTTCTTTGACTCACAAAAACACTCTCTTCTTTTTAAAAGGGAATGCAAATAACAAAGAAAACAACCATTAAATAACTAGATTTGAATAATTTTCCAACTAATTGCATGTTACCATACTCAGATACTATTTGAAAAATATCTATTTTATTGGTTTTATATATAATAAAGGTATAAAAATTCAAAAAAGGGGTATTTTTCAAAATGGACATCAAGCAACTTCGTTATTTTGTTACCATTACCGAGGAAGGACAAATCACTCGTGCTGCAAAAAGACTTCATATGGCACAACCTCCTCTGAGCCGACAGCTTATACTTTTGGAACAAGAACTTGGCGTCACATTACTGGAGAGAAATGGTCATAACTTGGAATTAACTGAAGCAGGTAAATTATTGTACAACAGGGCCCAAAGTATTTTAAATCAATTAGACCAAACCATTACAGATATAAAAGGAACGGGTGAAGGTTTACACGGGGTATTGTCGATTGGCACGTACGTCTCCTGCATTCCACATCTGACGGGGAGAATTCATTATTTTCGGCAACAATATCCTCTTGTTCATTTTAAACTATGGGAAGGAGGCCCCTTCTACCTAAGAGAGCACTTAGAAAAACGAAATATTGAAATTGCCATCTTAAAATTACCACTAAAAATGAATAACATTTCTATGATCCGTTTACCGGGGGAGCCATTTGTCTTGGTTATGCCCGGAGATTGGGATATCCCTATTTCAACAAAAACAGCGATTCGTATGAAAGATATTGCAGAAATCCCTCTTCTGATGTTGCATGTGTACGGAGACAGAGAGAGGTCTTACCACGAAACAGTGATTCATGAGTGCAGAAGATACGATTTCGAACCGAATATCGTTTGCGAATGTCCGAATGTATCTGTCATTCTTTCACTCATCATAGCTGGAATTGGAGCATCGATTCTTCCTAAGAATTTTGTATCTTCCCATCTGAGTACCAAGGTAAAAGTGGTGGATATCCTAGACTTCCCTACCCAAGCTGAAACAGCTGTAATTTGGCTAAAGGACCGTCGACTATCTGAAAGTGCTCTCCGATTCATCGAAACATTTCAAACCGAGTAGGGTTGCATATAGCTAAACACAATTTGCTGACCACACTGATTATCTGTGTTGGTCCTTTATACTATGGATTATTTAATTATGCTTTTAAATAATGAAGAGTATTGAATTTTGATATTAATAAACGAAGAAAAGATGAAACATTGATTTCTTCTTTTCTTCGTTTATCTGTGTTTTTTGTTAGATTTTTTCTCAATTCACTTAATCGGCTATTCACGCAGCAACCGCCCGAGTCTCCTCCGACAACAGCCTTCTGCTGCCGCATCCGGCGCGGTCTCTGGAGCCCCGTGCTCTAGTAGAGGAAGCATTCTTGTAAGCAAAATCAATCATGCAGCCATGCCGAAGTTCATTCACAGAAGTCCCGCTCCGCATCAATACATGGAAGTAACCACAAGGAAGAAAACAACCTTTCCTCTAAACAAGAAAAGTTGTTTTCTTCTTTTCTTGTTTAGAAGGTTTCTTTGTAGAATCCTCTAACCGACTACACAGCTGCGTAAGGGGGAGATAGAAACCGTTGTAATTCTTGTGTTTCTTTAGCTTATTGGGCATGTGTCTGTACCCCCCAAAAATACAATCAGTAAGACAGAACCATCTACAATTGTTACAGCTTTCCACGGTAGAAGTTCATTTTTACATATTATTTAACTTATACAACAATTCGGTTCGGTTGTTTGCATTGAATTTTCGATATAAGTTTTGTAGGTGTTTTTTTATTGTGTTTTCACTAACATAAAGTTTTTTTGCTATTTCTTTGTTCTTTTCTCCTTTTTGAAGATGATTCACTATTTCTTGTTCTCGCATTGTTAACGGTACACTTTCTTTTTCTATGGATTTCATAACGCGCTGCAAATTGAATCCGCTTTCAATTTGCTTTACAAGATAATTAAGTTTTATATAGTCTGAAATAGTGAATTGTTTTTCTTCTTTGTTTCGTACTAAACCTATCGCACCAACCAATTCCTCATTATATTCCAAGTATAGTGCCATTTCGTCTATGAATCTGTTTTTTTTCATAAATGCGTTATAATACTCCGATTGTAAATACTCTGAAAATAAAATCACATCATTTAGCTTTTGAACTCTTTTTTTCTTTTTTAAATTAATTGGATGAAGAAAATCTTTTTTATAAAAATACTGGTGATATTCTTGAAGTGATTGCTCTTCTATATTTAATAAAATGGGTTCCATTAACTTTTGATTTTCGTTAATAAACCAAAATAATGAATGATTATAACCTAAAACATTGTTTAGAATATGAAGAACTTCTGTACGGTATTTATTTATATCTGTATTGAGCTGTTTGCTTGCTAATTCTTCTACTGCACAAAGAACATTGTTATATTCCACTTTTGTTAGTTGCATTCCATTTCTCCTTTTTACTAAATATAAATCAATATTCTAAATTGCGGTAAATTTATCCTTTCGGGTAATAGGAAAATATCCCATATAAAGTAGAATGTAGGTAAATGGAGGGGGATGAATTTATGAATTTATTAGAATTTGCAAGTTATGATGGGTTAGGTCTTGCGGAGCTTGTTAAAAATAAACAGGTAACGCCTAAAGAACTCGTCCAACTTTCTATTAAGGCAATTAATGAACTTAATCCAGATTTGAATGCGGTCGTATCCATTCTTGAAGAACAAGCAATCAATGAAATTGAAAGTGGTTTGCCAGAAGGTTCTTTTACCGGTGTGCCATTTTTAATTAAGGAACTTGTGTTGCATGCTAAAGATGTGCCAACGAGTATGGGGAGTAGATTGGCGGAAAATGCTGTATTCCCAATTGATAGTGAATTAATGGCGAGGTTTAAAAAAGCTGGTTTTGTTACAGTTGGAACAACAACTACTCCTGAATTCGGTTATAATGCAGCAACAGAAGCTGTATTATATGGCCCTACACGGAATCCATGGAATTTAAATCATAGCCCTGGTGGGTCCAGTGGTGGATCTGCAGCTTCTATTGCAGCTGGAATTGTTCCAGTAGCTCATGCGAATGATGGTGGTGGATCTATTCGAATTCCAGCCTCTTGTAGTGGTCTCATAGGTTTAAAACCAACAAGGGGAAGAATCCCTGCTGGGCCTTTCAATAGTGAACCACTTAACGGAATTGCCATTGAATTTGCTTTAACAAAGACCGTAAGAGACACCGCTCATCTACTTGATGCAGTAAGTGGTCCAGATATCGGCTGCTATGGGTGGCCTGAAGCACCATCTGAAGAATATAAACAATTAATAGAAAAGCCTGTAAAACCATTAAAAATTGCTTGGACTGGGAGACCTGCTACTGGGGTTGCTGTAGATGAGGAATGTATACAAGCATTGCATGAAACAGTGCAACTATGTAGAGATCTAGGACATATAGTTGTGGAAGATACACCAAAATATAATGCAGAGCAATTTGGTTTAGCTACTTTAAATATTTGGACAGCGAATATTTATAAAATGATTGAGGGTGCAGCGAAACTTACAGGAAAAATACCAACTGAAAAAAATATTGAAGCAGCAATCTGGCAGTGTTACTTATACGGAAAAGAAATGAGAGCATCAGATTTGTTGGAAGCAATTGAAACCAATGCTACGGTTTCAAGAACTGTAGGTCACTTCTTTACCGATTATGATGTATTATTATCTCCAACCATTGCTACATTACCTGCTGAAATAGGGGTTTTAAATGCAAATAATCCAAACATTGATGCTAAACAATGGACTGAACAAATTTTCACCTATGCACCATTTACTAATTTATTTAACGCCACTGGTCAGCCTTCGATTTCCCTTCCATTAAAAACAAGTAAGAATGGACTACCTATCGGCATGCAATTTACTGGAAGATTTGCTGATGAAGCCACTTTACTACAATTAGCTTCACAATTAGAAAAAGCAACACCGTGGAAAGATAAGAGACCTAATATTCATGTATCCAACATAACAAATACAATATAAATAATGTCATAAAAATATATTTTAGAAGAAAACAACCTTTCTTTTAAACAAGAAAAGTTGTTTTCCTCTTTTCTTGTTTTGAAGTTTTCTTCGTTGAAGCATTCTTCGATTACTCGAAGAGGCTTTCCCCGCATATCTGCATGGAAGCGAGTTCAAAAGCAGCCCGCGCCAATCTCCTCCACCGCCACCTTCAGCTAAAGCTTCAGGTTGGGGCTCCAGAGCTTGCCGCTCGTCTTACTCGAAGAAGCAAATCTTGCAAGCAAATTCATCATGCAGCCATGCTGACCCCTATTCAAGAAGCCTCTCTCGCATACCTACATGGAAGCAACAGCAAGGAAGAAAACAACCTTTCTTCTAACAAAGAAAAGTTGTTTTCTTCTTTTCTTGTTTCGAGGGTTTCTTCTTTGGAGCTTTTTCCGCTCACTCGAAGAAAATCTTCAATCATCCAGCGCGGTCTTCAGAGCCCCGCGCTTTATTCAAGGGAGCAATCTTGCAAGCAAATTCATTATGCAGTCATGCTGACGCTCATTCAAGAAGTATCTCCCGTATACCTACATAGAAGTAAATTCAAAGGCAGTCCGCGCCAACCGCCTTCACTTTCCTCACCTTAATTAGATTAAAATAGCTAAATTTTTAAATTATATGGGATGTGGTGCGAAAACGCATTACATAATGGTGTTTTATTGCACCGTTATGGATAAATTTAATAATTACTTGAACAGAAAATGTTATATTTAATATTGGAAAATCAAGGTTTCTGTAGGTTCTGTTTAATTAGTTAGAATTGGCATGAATTTTGCATTATAAATAGTTGCGAAGGAAAGAAGACAGTAATGACTCAAATTATAACTCTTCCTTCTGGAATAGCTGTGATTTTGTATGAATTGAGGATGCTTATACTAAAAACTGATAGAAGTCAGGTGTTACTATGGATCTTATGACAAAAGATTTATTGATTAATTTTCTATTAACCATCTTTCCTATTTTTTTGATACAAATGTTCTATCTAATAAAATATATCTATCAAATTGAGAAATTAAAGGGATGGATATTAGCTATTTTTCCTGTACTTTCCCTTGTTCTAAGTATGTTATTTCCTCTTGAAATAAATAAGCAGTTTGTTTTGGATTTGCGCTTAATCCCATTTATTATAGGTGGGTTATATGGTGGTTATAGATTAGGGCTAATTTTATTGGTTTTAGTTCTAAGTATTCGTTAATTTTGGGGAAGTGAAGGGGCATTTTATCTAACCCTTATCATTTATCCTTTAATAGGTTTTATCATTTTCTTTTTATCCAAATACTATTTAAAAATGACCATCAAACAAAAAGTATTGGTGAATTTATCTATTACTTTGTTTACTTTAATAGCTTCTATTCCTATTTTAGAAATAACGGGAGTAGGCGTTGAAATAGGCTTTTGGGTAAGATACATTGTTATTTATGTCATTGGCATATTGATTGCTACTATTCTCTGGGAAGGTATCCAAACAAATTTTCAAGTGTTACAAAAATTAATAAAAGCAGAAAAATTACAACTGGCGAGCCATCTTGCCGCTAGTATTTCTCATGAAGTTCGGAATCCACTTACTGCAAGCAGAGGATTTATCCAGATGTTATCTGAGGATGTATCCGCACAAACAAGAAAAGATTATACTGAAATTGCGTTAAAAGAATTAGATCGTGCAACAGAAGTGATTAATAATTATTTAACGTTCGCAAAGCCAACTCCTGATAAGGAAGAGAAGATAAGGGTTTCTACAGAAATACAATATGTAAGTAATCTTATGAGTCCCTTAGCTAACATGAATGGAGTAAACGTAAGTCTATCATTAACGGAGGATGAAACTTTTTTTGTCAAAGGTGACAGAAAAAAGTTTCAACAATGTTTAATTAATATAATGAAAAATGGAATAGAATCTATTCAAAACTGTGGGGAACTTCAAATTCGTTATAGCTGTACACAATCCACCATTCAAATTGATATTCGGGATCAAGGACTAGGTATGACACAAGAACAAATTAACCGTCTTGGTGAGCCATACTTTACAACAAAAGAAAAGGGAACAGGACTTGGATTGATGGTATCCTATAGTATTATCAGAGGAATGAACGGAACCATTCATGTAGAAAGTGAGAAAGGGAAAGGAACCTGCTTTTCTATCAAACTTCCTATCGCACTGAATGAAGGAGAATTGTTAAAAGGTAATTTGCTTGTCCAACATCAACAGTCCTAAAGAGACTAGAATTCGTAGGATAAATTGGAGAGGGATTTTTATTATATAGGGACTCACTTAGTGTTGATTAAAATGTAAACATCAGAAAATTTAAACTACATTAATGCCACTCTATTGATAATTAATAAAAGGTTAACTTTAAGGACAGTGCATATACACTGTCTTTTTTGTGTCTCAAAACAATAGATTGTAATTAAACTATTTTAATTATTTACTATATTTACCTTTATTTGTTTAATAGTAGTATAATGTTTTGAAAATCAATATATTATATGGCATATGATTAGGAGGGTACAGCATCAGGATGGGAAGTAAAATGGATAACTTTATGAGTTCAGATAAACTGCATGATCTGTTCTATGATCCAGTTTTAAAACAGTTGGATTTCAAGAAATTGATTTATTACTTAGATTACTCTTACCAAGGTTTGATTCTATCCGATCGCGGGGGACGAGTCCTTTATGCCAACCGTGCACTGGAGAGAATATCCGGCTTCCCCATTAGCGAAATTATTGGATTAACTACAAAGGAAATGGAGAAGAAAGGGATTCTTATTCATAATTCGCTTAAAGAACTTAAAAAGAATCCATTGACAATTGCACAGAAACTAAAAACGGGAAAAGAAGTGTTTATTACAAGCCAACCTATTTTAGACCGGAACGGTCATATCATTTTTTATATTGCCAATTACCACGATCTTAACGAAATTAATGAGCTTCGTCAGGAACATCAGCGATATAAAGATATTGATTACTCCGAGTTACAAGAGCTCCGAACTCGTTTTTTAGAAACTGACCAGTTTGTTACTCGGAATTATAAGATGAAACAAATCTTGGAGAAGACAGTTAAAGTTGCGAAAACTGAAGCGATGGTTCTTATCAGAGGTGAATCTGGAACGGGAAAAGAAGTGATTGCCAAGACGATTCATAAAACGAGTAATCGTGCGGATAAACCTTTTATTCAAATTAACTGTGCTGCAATTCCCGAATCTTTAATTGAAGCAGAATTATTCGGTTATGAGAAGGGAGCGTTTACTGGAGCTAACCGGAGTAAAGTAGGATTACTTGAAATGGCTAATGAGGGAACTGTATTACTCGATGAAATTGGAGATTTACCTTTGCATCTCCAAGCGAAGCTCCTGCGTGTGATTCAAACTAAAGAATTTTATGCTGTTGGAGGCAACCGTCCGAAGGTAGTGAACGTTCGCTTTCTAGCTGCTACACATCGGGATTTGGAGGGGATGGTAAAAGAAGGGGAGTTCCGAGAAGACCTATTTTATCGCTTAAATGTAATTCCTATTGATATTCCTCCATTGAGAGAGCGAGAGGAAGATATTATCCCATTAGCTGGTCATTTCTTAGATAAGTTTAATGATAAATATAGATGTCGAAAAAAATTTGATGTAATGACTTGTCATGCGATGGAGAACTACTCTTGGCCGGGAAATGTAAGACAGTTAGAGAATTTTGTTGAGCGTATGGTCATTATGGCGGAAGGTGACATTATAGAAACAACACTTTTACCGGAGGAAATGAAGCTGGAACGCGAGATAACTGGAAAACCAGTAAGTATGGAATGGACATCAATATCTCTTCGTGAGGCAAAAGAACGGTTGGAAAAAGAAATGATTATAAGTGCTCTTCAACAATATAAAAGTATTCGGGAAGCGGCCCGCCATTTAGAGATTCACCACTCCAATTTAGTTAGAAAGATACAAAAATATAAAATAGAACAATAACGCGGTGCGAAATTGCACCGCGTTTTTTATGTAATAAGAAAGCGTAAATATCTTTCTATTCTTAGTCTGAATCCAATTAAGATAACGGAATTTTCAAATTTTGTGGAATGTGGTGCGAAAACGCACATGCATTGAGTCTGTAATGGTGCTTTATCGCACCGTTATATGTGAGTTAAGTAATAACTAAAATAGAAAATTCTATATTAAAGGCTGAAGAATTAAGGTTTCTGTAGATTTTTGTTTAATAAGTCAGAATTGGCACGAGTTTTGCATTATAAATAGTTACCAAGGCAAGAAGAAATCAATGACTCAAATTATAGCCATTTGAAACCGATTTCATCCAGACATCATGTGTCGCAATACATGCATCGTCATCCATGGAGTTGATGTTAAATCTGGCATGAAGATCCAGATTGTTTTAGTAGCAGCTAATCATTACTGAACAGAAAATTTATACAGTTTGGAATTAGTTTGGGGAATCCATGAATATGAAATGTTGTTTGATTTCATATGAACGCATTAGCGTATTTGTGGAAAGATGACAACTTGTTTCTAAACTAGGAAAGGGAGAATGGGAAATGGAAGAGGTTTATATTGTTTCAGCAGCAAGAACACCTATTGGGAAATTTGGAGGAATGCTTCGCCATTTAAAATCATCAGAGTTAGCGGCTATTGCTATGGAGGCTGTTATAAAGCGTTCTAACATTGCAGTCGAACAGTTTGATGAAGTAATCATTGGTAACGTTTTTCAAGCCGGAGGAAAAGGCAACCCGGCAAGGCAGGCTGCCATCAAGACTGGATTACCAGTAACTGTTCCGTCGATGACTATTAATAAGCAGTGTGCCTCAGGGATGCGATCGATTGGACTAGGTTATCAGCAGATTTTAGCCGGTGAGGCGGATATCATTGTTGCCGGAGGAACGGAAAGTATGAGCAATGTTCCGCATTTAGTATTGGATGCACGCTGGGGGAAAAAGATGGGAGCGCTATCGACAGTGGACAGTTTGATTTATGACGGGCTTGAGTGTGCAATGGAAGGCTATCACATGGGTGTCACCGCCGAGAATTTGGCAGAACTATATGAAATCTCTAGGGAAGAACAGGACAGGTTTGCTTTAGCCAGTCAGCAAAAGGCTCAGCAAGCAATGGCAAAAGGATATTTTGACAAAGAAATCGTTCCTGTGAATGGCCGGGGAAATCAAGAATTGCGTACGGATGAGCATCCTCAAGAAACCAGCTTAGAAAAACTTCAAAAGTTGAATCCTGCATTTAAAAAGGATGGTACGGTGACAGCTGGTAATGCATCCGGTCTAAATGATGGAGCAGCAGCGGTGGTCCTGGTTTCGGGGAAAAAAGTAAAAGAATTGGGGCTTGAGCCACTCGCCCGAATTCGCTCTGTTGCCTCTGCTGGGGTTGATCCCTCGATAATGGGAATTGGTCCAGTTCCAGCGACAAAAAAGGCACTTGAAAAAGTGGGGATGTCCATTCATGACATTGATTTATTCGAAATCAATGAAGCCTTTTCCGTACAGACACTGGCCGTCATGCATGAATTAGGAATAAATGAAGAAAAAGTAAACGTGAATGGTGGAGCGATTGCTTTAGGACATCCGGTAGGGTGCTCAGGTGCTCGAATTGTAGTTACGCTTCTGCATGAACTCATTCGACAACAAAAACAATTTGGATTGGCAAGTCTTTGTATCGGTGGCGGTCAAGGTGCAACGATGATTATTGAACGAGTGTAAGGTATATGATTCTGAGGCCGTTATTTGGCCGGGAAAAACGAAAGTGAATTAAAAAGGAGGAACAATCTATGTTTTTAACAGAAGAACAATCCATGATTCAGAAAGTAGCCCGTGATCTTGCTCAGGAACAAATTGCCCCTCATGCCAAAGAAGTAGATGAAACAGGAGAGTTTCCCTGGAAAAATATTCGCCTATTAGCGGAGCATGGCTTCTTCGGTGTCCATGTACCGGAAGCTTACGGTGGAATTGGTGCAGATATGGTGAGTCACGCACTGGTAGTAGAAGAGGTAGCTGCTGCTTGCGCTTCCACATCAGTTGCATTATCTACCCAGGCATTAGCCATTGGTCCATTTTTGATTGGTGCCAGCGAGGAACAGAAAGAGCGATACGTGACGCCACTTGCTAGAGGAGAAGTGCTCGGGTCCTGTGGTATTACAGAACCAGGAGCAGGATCGGATGTATCTAGTATACGCACTAGGGCAGAAAAAGACGGGGATGATTACATTCTTAATGGAAGAAAGGTATTTATCACGAATGCAGGCGAATCGGAAATCTACGTAATTGTAGCACGTACCTCAGAGCATCGAACTAATGGGATTAGCTTATTCATTGTCGAAAATGGAAAACCGGGCCTTTCTTTTGGGAAAAAGGAAGACAAGATGGGAATTCGGGGATCTGCAACACGAGACGTCATTTTAGAAAATGTACGAGTTCCAAAGGAAAATATGATCGGAGAAGAAGGACAAGGTTTTTCTATTATGATGAATGTGTTTAACGAAACGCGACCTATTGTTGGGGCTCAAGCCTTGGGGATTGCGCGAGGTGCGTATGATTACGTTAGGGAGTACGTAAAAGAGAGAGTGCAGTTTGGGAAAGCATTGAGTGGTTTTCAGATGGTTCAGGCTATGCTTTCAGACATGGCTATGCAGATTGAAGCTTCAAAACTACTTGTCTACCAGGCTTCTGAAATGATTGACCGTAAGCAACCGGGAGTGCCCCTAAATTCCTCGATGGCTAAGTGTTTCGCCTCGGATACAGCGATGAAGGTAACGACCGACGCTGTTCAATTAATGGGGGGATACGGGTTCATCAAGGAATATCCGTTAGAGCGGATGATGCGAGATGCCAAGATTACACAAATTTATGAAGGAACGAATCAAATTCAACGCTTGATTATAGCTAAACAAATCTTAGGAGGGTAAAAGCGATGGAACTATTTGTAATTGGCGGGGGATTGATGGGATCTGGAATTGCTCAAGTAGCAGCTCAGTCAGGGATGGACGTATGCATCGCTGATATTAATCAAGAGGGAATTGATTTAGCTAGAAAAAGAATTAGAGACTCCTTAAGTCACCTTGAAAGAAAAGGAAAGATTGAAGATTCAGAGGGTATTCTTTCTCGTATTGAATTTCAAGTGTACTGGGATGGAATCGAGAGTGCGGACGTCATCATTGAAGCTGTACCAGAAAATTTGGAACTGAAGAAAAACGTATTTAAACAGATTGATAAAGTGGCCAAAGAAGGAGCTCTTCTTGCTTCCAATACATCCTGCTTATCTATTACGAACCTTGGCGCGGTCACTCGTCGTCCGGAGCAAGTCATCGGGATGCACTTTTTCAGTCCAGTACCGATGATGCCGCTTCTAGAGATTGTGAAGGGACATAAGACTTCGGAGGAGACAGTTCAGCGAGCGATAGAGGTAGGGGAGAGGTTAAGAAAGCAAATCATTGTGGCTCAGAAGGATTTCCCTGGATTTTTAATGAATCGCATATGGCTTCCTATGGTGAATGAAGCATGTTATGCGGTTATGGAAGGGGTAGGAACTCCAGAAGATATTGATCAAGGTTTTGTAAGCGGTTATGGACATATAATGGGACCTTTGAAGACTATTGATATGGCTGGATTGGATGTGGCCTTGGCAGCGATGGAGGCCCTTTACGAAGGGTTTGGGGACCCAAAATATAGACCTTGTCCTCTATTAAAAAATATGGTGGCAGCCGGGGATTTAGGAAGAAAATCAGGAAAAGGATTTTACACGTATGAAAAAAGGACTCTACATGTATGAGAAATAGATGGAAAAATGATAGAACACGGAGGAATGAAGGATGTTTACGAAAATTCTAATTGCCAATCGTGGGGAAATTGCCGCTAGGATTATCCGTACTTGCCACACAATGGGCATCTCGACCGTAGCAATCTATTCTGAAGCAGATATGGAAGCACCACACGTTCAAATGGCGGATGAAGCATATTTGGTTGGGGGACCTCGTGTAAATGAAAGTTATTTGAATATGGATAAGATTATAGAAATTGCGAAGGAATCAGGGGCACAAGCGATTCACCCTGGATATGGACTGCTCTCTGAAAATACTGCTTTTGCCCATTTGTGTGAAGAGGCAGGAATTGTATTCATTGGACCTTCGCCTGAAATTATTGCCCGTATGGGAAGTAAGATTGAATCGCGAAAAGCCATGGAAGAAGCGGGAGTTCCTGTAGTTCCCGGTATTTCATATCCCTTGGAGGATGTAGAAGAAGCGGTGAAAGTCGCCAATGTTATGGGGTATCCAGTAATGCTAAAGGCCTCAGCAGGAGGGGGCGGAATAGGGATGCAAGTTGTTCGTAGTGAAAAAGAACTTCGTAAAGCTTACGTAGGCAACCAGAAACGGGCCACTGACTTTTTCGGAGATGGAGCTATGTACGTCGAAAAATATGTGGAAAATCCACGGCATATTGAGATTCAAATCCTCGCTGATCGATATGGGAATACCGTGTATTTATGGGAACGGGAATGCTCCATTCAACGCCGCCACCAAAAAGTTGTGGAGGAAGCGCCGTCTTCTTTTCTAGATGAGCATACACGAAGGAAAATGGGGGAAGTGGCTGTTAAGGCAGCTCAGTCACTTAGGTATCAGAACGCAGGTACTATCGAGTTTCTGGTCGACGCAGAAAAGAATTTTTATTTCTTAGAAATGAACACGCGTTTACAAGTGGAGCATCCGATAACGGAGGAGATAACAGGAATTGATTTGGTTGAAAAGCAGCTTCGAATTGCATGCGGAGAACCGCTTGGTTTAGTGCAGTCGAAGATTAAGCTTGAGGGTCATGCCATGGAAGCAAGGATTTATGCGGAGGATCCTACGACGTTCTTTCCGTCACCAGGTACGATTACGAAATTCGTTACACCGGAGGGTGCTGGAATCCGCCATGAATTGGCTGTTCATGAAGGCTTAGCGGTTACTCCATTCTATGATCCGATGGTTGCTAAATTGGTGGTGAAGGGAAAAAATCGAGAAGAAGCGATAGAGCGTTTAAAAGGGGCGCTCGCAAACTATTGGGTAGAGGGGATTAAAACGAATATTCCGATGTTGCGAAAAGTAGCCGCGCACCCTGCTTTTTTCAGTGGAGATACGACGACAAGTTTTGTGGAGAAACATTTAAAAACAACAGAGCCGAACGGCTTAAAAAAGGAGACATTCAAATGAGTCAGATTACAGCAACAATGGCAGGTAATGTATGGAAGGTATTAGTGGGGACAGGAGATGCAGTAGAGGCAGGTCAAGATGTGATGATTCTGGAGTCTATGAAAATGGAAATTCCAGTGGCAGCTGAAAGTTCTGGCATCGTAAAAGAAGTTAGAGCACAGGAAGGGAACTTTGTTAATGAAGGAGATATTCTTGTAGAAATTGAGTGAATTTCACATCGCATTGAAAGAGAGGGCTTTCAGAATGAAATGGCCAGAAAGCGTAACAATCAAAGAAGTAGGACCACGTGACGGACTGCAAAATGAAAAAGCATGGATTGAGACAGAAGATAAAATTTCCTGGATTAATCAACTATCCTTAACTGGATTGAAGCATGTTGAAATAACCTCTTTCGTAAATCCAAAATGGATTCCAGCTCTTGCCGATGCTAGTGATGTAGTCAAAGGGATTCAGCACGTTCCTGGGGTTGTGTATACAGCCCTTGTCCCTAATCCGAAAGGGTTGGAGAAAGCGTTAGAAGCTAATGTGGATGAAGTAGCCGTTTTTATGTCAGCAAGCCAAACTCATAATCGAAAAAATATCAATAAATCCATAGAAGATACATTTTCTGTTTTAGAGGAAGTAGTCCAGGATGCTCTTTCAGCAGGAAAGTCTGTCCGTGGATATATTTCAACAGTATTCGGCTGCCCATACGAAGGACCTGTTTCAATCGAAAATGTTGTCCGGATATCCAATACTTTGTTTGACATGGGAATTAAGGAATTGTCGCTTGGCGATACAATCGGTGTTGCAAATCCGACACAGGTACAAAAGGTATTGGAGAATCTTCTCCGGTATTTTCCCGCAAAGAAATTAGCAATGCACTTTCATGATACTCGTGGCATGGCTATAGCAAATATTTTATCTTCGCTTGATATGGGGATTAGTACGTTTGATGCGGCCATAGGGGGCTTGGGAGGATGTCCGTATGCTCCAGGGGCCTCCGGAAATGTTGCATCCGATGATTTGCTTTATATGTTGGAGGGAATGGGAATCCAGACAGGGATTGACCGGGAAAAAATGCATGAAGCGGCTCTTTTTATTCAAGAAAGATTAGGAAAACCTCTGCCTAGCCATACCTTGCAAGCTTGTGGAACGGATAGCTAAGAGAAAGTACATAAGGGGGAGGGAATGAAAGATCGATTCGAGCTTTTAAAGAAAAGTGAATCCCTGTGTTCAAGGGCGAGTAAGACAGGGGACAGGTCAGTAAAATCAGGGAGGAGAAAACATGACGATTAAATTGCCATCTCATGAATCTAGCTTACAGAATCGTATCGAAGCTATTAAAAAGGGTGGAGACGCCAAGTATCATCAACAAAACGCAGACAAGGGAAAATGGTTTGTACGAGATCGTCTGAGCAGGCTGTTTGATTCGGGGGTTGAATTGGAGGATGCCCTTTTTGCTAATTGCGTGGAAGGAGATTTGCCGGCTGACGGAGTCGTCACATCTATAGGAAAAATCCATGGTCAAACTGTTTGCGTAATTGCGAATGATTCAACAGTCAAGGCGGGGTCCTGGGGGTCCCGAACGGTAGAAAAAATTATTCGCATGCAAGAAACGGCAGAAAAGATGCGGGTTCCTCTTTTATATTTAGTTGATTCAGCAGGTGCACGAATTACAGATCAAATTGAAATGTTTCCCGGAAGACGAGGAGCGGGACGGATTTTTTATAATCAAGTCAAACTCTCCGGTAAGATTCCTCAAGTATGTATTTTGTTTGGTCCATCCGCGGCTGGTGGGGCATACATTCCAGCCTTTTGTGACTTGGTAATAATGGTGGACGGAAATGCGTCGATGTATCTGGGTTCTCCTCGGATGGCGGAAATGGTCATCGGAGAAAAAGTAACCCTGGAAGAAATGGGTGGGGCTCGTATGCACTGTTCCGTGTCCGGATGTGGAGATGTGTTAGCCAAGGACGAAGAAGAAGCAATTGAAATGGCACGAAATTATCTAGCTTATTTTCCAGCTAATTTTGCTGAGAAACCTCCTGTACAGAAGGAATTGGCACCTAAGCAGTTTGAGAAAACATTAGAAGAGATTATCCCGACAAATCAGAATGCACCATTTAATATGTATGATTTGATTGATCGAGTTATTGATGAAGGTTCCTTTTTTGAAATCAAGAAATTATTTGCTGGAGAATTGATTACTGGTTTAGCTCGAATAAATGGAAAAGCAATCGGGATTATTGCCAATCAGCCTCGTGTTAAGGGTGGAGTGTTATTCCACGACACGGCGGATAAGGCTGCAAAATTTATTACCCTTTGTGACGCTTACCATATTCCACTTCTATTTCTTGTTGATGTACCAGGTTTTATGATTGGAACCAAGGTTGAACGGGCAGGAATCATTAGACATGGGGCAAAAATGATTTCGGCCATGTCTGAAGCGACTGTACCTAAAATTTCTATTATTGTCCGTAAAGCCTATGGAGCAGGTTTGTATGCCATGGCCGGACCTGCGTTTGAAACAGATTGCTGCCTTGCCTTACCTACAGCCCAAATTGCAGTAATGGGCCCAGAGGCCGCAGTAAATGCTGTCTATGCCAATAAAATTGCACAATTACCTGAATATGAGAGGGCTTCCTTTGTAGAACAGAAGAGGGAGGAGTATAAGCAGGATATAGACATTTATCGATTAGCCTCAGAAATGATTATCGATGGGATTATTGCCCCAAATTCATTACGCGATGAATTAGTGACTCGATTTGATGCGTATTCATCAAAGGATGTGGTTTTTTCTGAGCGGAAGCACCCAGTATATCCAGTCTAAATTCTATCATTCTAAAAGAAGAGAGTGAAAGTTTAAAAGACAGCGAAGAAAGGCAAAAAAATAACTTGAAGAAAGGCAGGGTGTTAAATGTCAAAATTAGTGCGTGTGGAGAAAAGGGAAGGAATCGCTACTATCATTTTGGATAATCCGCCATTGAATATTTTAAGTCATCAGGTTGTTAAGGAGTTAGATGAGATTTTCCATATGGTAGCGAAAGATCCGGAAGTCATATGCGTTATCTTAACAGGATCAGGAAGTAAAGCATTTATGGCGGGAGCAAATATTAAAGAGTTTCCAGATAAGATAGGGAAAAATGATGTCAAAGAGTTCTCCATGCATATGCACCGTGTTTTCAATCTAATTGATTTTTTACCTCAGCCAACAATCGCAGTCATAAACGGGTTGGCTCTAGGTGGAGGATGCGAATTAGCTCTAACCTGCGATATTCGAATTGCGGAGGCCCATGCACAAATTGGGTTGCCTGAAATTAAATTAGGACTTTTCCCAGGTGCCGGTGGAACACAGCGTCTGCCTCGATTAGTTGGAGAAGCAAAAGCGAAAGAAATGATGTTTACAGGGGAACCGATATCCGGGGACGAAGCACTGAGGATTGGTTTAGTTAATCAGGTTGCACCGAGTGGAGAAGGCATGACGGTAGCTTATAAAATAGCACAAAAAATTGCAGGATATTCTCTACAAGCTCTATCTCGTATTAAACGAGCTGTTGATGAAGGAATGGATCAAAATTTTGATGCTGCACTTGAACGAGAAGCACATCTATTTGGGGAAGTGTTTCAAACAGAAGATGTAAAAGAGGGGGTTCAAGCGTTTATCGAAAAACGTACTCCTCAATTTACACACAAATAAAGAACTAGGTAGGTTTGATGATATAAGGGTTAAAAATATTATTCTACTAGAGGCTGAAGGTTTGTTAAAATAGTATTTGTATTCCCTTAATTTTCCAAAAGAGTTAAATTTAACGATAAAAATAAAGGAATAAGCAGTATGGTTTAACACGTTGAGGTATTTGGGGTGCTCGGGGGATTTCTTTAATTATAGAACATAACTTTTAAATTGAATGATTATAAGGAGGGCGATGAAGAGTGAATTTAGATCTCAAACTTCGGGAACACGCTAAAAAAAATCCTGAAAAATTAGCCCTTGGATGGGAAACAGGTTCTTTTACGTATAGGGAATTAAATGAAAGAGTCCAAAAGCTTGCTAACCAATTTTACTTAAGTGGCGTTGTGAAAGGTGATCGTATTGCTATAATTTTGGACAATTGCCCTGAATTTGTAATCAGTTATTATGCTTGTATGCGTATCGGAGCTATAAGTGTTCCGATTAATCCATCGTTTACTTCACGGGAGTTTGGAATAATCATCAATGATAGTACCCCTAAAATTATCATTACTAATGAAGCTGTTAATGAAGTGCTGAAACAAACAAGAATAGAGGAAAATCCCCAATATTTGTTGAGGAATGATTCAATCTTTAGTGATCTAGTTACAGGTGGACAAGCAGAATATTTAGTAGATTTACATGAGAATGAGGAATGCTCCATTTTATATACTTCCGGAACAACAGGTTTACCAAAAGGTGCGGTGCTTACTTATTATAATCTTTACCATAATGCTAAAACATTTGCAGAAACATTGGAACTAAATGAGAATGATAGAACATTAATTCTGACCCCATTATCACACATAGCTTCACAATCAAATTGTATGAATGCCCTAATATACTGTGGTGGATACATCTATCTGATACCAAGATGGAAATCAAGTTCAAATACTTTAAGTACACTGGAGAAAGAGGAGATAACGTTCTTTTTTGGCCCTCCAACTGTGTACACGTACATGTTAAATGATAAAGATATTAGTACGTATCATTTGAAATTAAGAATCGCATATACGGGAGCGGCACCGTTACCAGAAAAGATTTTCAAAAAGTGGAGAGAAACCTTTGGCTTTGAAATCCTTGAAGGATATGGATTAACAGAATGTTCCCCAGTTGTATCAGTTAATCCTCCTCGTGGTAAGAAAAAACTAGGTAGTGTTGGGCTTCCTATAAATGATGTAAGAGTCAAAATAGTAAATGAACGATTCGAAGAGGTACCAATTGGAGAATCTGGAGAGTTAGTTGTTCAAGGACCTAATGTCATAAAGAGATATTATAACCGTGAAAAGGAAAATTATTCGGCTTTTATTGATGGATGGTTCAGAACAGGGGATATCGCAAAGCGAGACAATGATGGCTATTTATATATTGTCGATCGACAAAAAGATATGATTATTCGTTCAGGGTTTAATGTTTATCCAAGGGAAGTAGAAGAAGTATTATACGAGCACCCGGCCGTATTGGAGGTTGCTGTTATAGGGTACCCAGATGCTGAAAAAGGAGAGGTAGTAAAGGCGGTTTTAACATTAAAGCCTGGTTATAGTGGAAAAGTGGAAGAGTTAAAAGAATTTTGTAAAGAAAGATTAGCCACCTACAAAGTACCTCAAGAGTTTGAAATTGTGAATGAATTGCCGAAAACAAGTTCTGGAAAGATTGTTAAAACTAAATTACGAGAGTTATATACTTAAATATTTGCTGTGTCTCCTTTTCTAAGAGTTGTTGTCCAATGGCTGATACTGTTGTAAATAACAGCAGGAGTCAGCTTTCTGATATGGAAATTTTAAAGGTTATTCATTCCATAAGACATCCTACAATTAATAGAAGTTGAAATGGTCAAGATTTAGAGAGTATTGACCATGCACCTCTGGAGTGAAAACGTTTGCAGATTCCGATAAAACCATTTTTGAGAAAAGTTGAAATGAAGCCTAGGAATCAAAGGAAGTTAATAATATGTCCAGGGGTGATTTAATGGAGCTAAAGAAAGAGCAATTAGGCCATGCAATGAAGGGGAGTTATCGCTGGAAAGTAATTATCCCAATGTTATTCGTCATGTATATGTTGGCATACATCGATCGGACCAATATATCATTTGCTATGACAGAGATGCAGAAAACATTTGCTATAACATCAACGGTAAGTGGATTTATTGCAGGGATATTCTTTTGCGGATACATTTTATTAATGGCACCGATTGGACATTTAGCAAGCAGGAAAAGTGCACGAAATATTGTTGTAATTCTTGGCTTGTTAACGGGTGTTCTTTCGAGTATGCAGGGGATGGCTAACTCTATTGAGATGTTAATTGGGATTCGTTTCTTGTTAGGGCTTGTTGAAGGTGGAATTTATCCAGCGATGGGTGTTTTAATAGCAAACTGGTTTCCTCAACATGAACGTGGTCGAGCTACAGGTATTTTCTTTTTATACGTTACAGTTGCCCCTTTAATAATGTCGCCAATATCAGGGTATATTGTGTCAAATATTCACTGGTTTGGTTTAGAGAGTTGGCGATGGGTATTTATGACCCAAGGGATTCCTGTAATTTTGATAACGTTCCTTTTTCTCTATCTAATTCCAGATAGTCCGTTAAAAGCTTCAAAAAAACGGATCAGCGATCAGGAACGGGCTTATTTATTAGAACAACAAGCGATTGAAGCAAGCAGGCCGAAAGTAATTCAGGAAAAAACATACTGGAAAGCGGCTTTGAATCGTAATTTCATTTTTGTTTCACTTGCTTATTTTATGGGTGGAGGAGTTGGAAACTACGGAATTATTATGTGGTTGCCGGTCATTATTAAGGAGTTTTCGGCTTTAGGGTATACAACAGTTGGTTTTCTATCTGCAATTCCATGGTTAATTGGTACCGTTGGAATGATTTCAGTAGGGATTATCAATGATAAGCTTGGTAATAAACGATTATTGTTGTTTTGTTTAAATGCCATTGCAGGAGTTTCGCTACTTTCCGCGATACTTGCTCTTAATTATAATATCTGGTTGGCTATTTTCTTAATCAGTATTACTATTGTTGGCGGAATGTCTTCTTCTGCTGTCTTTATGACATTGGTTGCTGAAATATTACCGTCAAATATGATGGGTGGAATGATGGGGCTTTGGAATGCGTTTGGTAATATAGGCGGCTTCGTTGGACCATTCGTTGTTGGTGCACTCATGGCAGGAGGCAGTAGTTTGCTTGGGGTAGGTTTCTTATCAGGCTGTTATATTGCTGCTTGTATATTAGTGTTAATGATTAAATTACAGAAAAAAGAAGCTATTGAATTACAGCAAAAAGAAGCGTGATTATGTATGACATCTTTGGAGGAGGGTCAAGTATAGAACGAACACCTTAAAAGGATTTGTTCAAGTAAAATTCAAACTACAGCTGGTATGGAAGGTTTTCATTCTTCTTGAGAATACAGAATACTGAATCTATTCCGGCTCCAATTCATGCACATTCATCATGTAGCCATGCCGAAGATCATTCAGAGAAGTCCCGCTCCGATAAATGGAAGTAACAACAAAGAAGAAAACAACCTTTCTTTTAAACAAGAAAAGTTGTTTTCTTCTTTTCTTGTTTCGAGGGTTTCCTCGTAGAAACCTTATCAGTTCACTAAAAGAAGTCTCTTAAGCAGTAAGTCCGCGGCAATCTCCTCCACCGCCACCTTCAGCTAAAGCTTCCGGTTGGGGCTCCAGAGCTTGCCGCTCATCTTACTCAAAGAAGCTAATCTTGGAAGCTTATTCATCCTGCAGCCATGCTGACGCCCATTCAAGAAGCCTCTCCCGCATACCTGCATGGAAGCAACAGCAAGGAAGAAAACAACCTTTCTTCTAACAAAGAAAAGTTGTTTTCTTTTTTTCTTGTTTAGAGGGTTTCTTCGTAGAAGCCTTATCCGTTCACTCAAAGAAGTCTCTTAAGCAGTAAGTCCGCGCCAATCTCCTCCACCGCCACCTTCAGCTAACGCTTCCTGTTAGGGCTCCAGAGCTTGTCGCTCGGCTTACTCAAAGAGGCCCTTTTACAAGCTTATTCAACGAAGCAATCACGGTCCTGAATAAGCTTCTGCGCACTGGAGCTTCCGTTTCCTTTTGGTCGGGACCCCAGGGCTCATGTGATGCAGGGACGTGGCCGGATTGCACCTACTCGCTCGTGCCTCGCTCAAACAAGGCGCCCTCCGGCTAAGAAAGCCTATCACATGGCCCACCCAAACTAAAAGACTACGGGTCACCAGTGAATGTAGAATCAGCTAATCTCCCTCTATCAATGCTTTAAATTCCATGTCAACTTCTAAAATAGTACATTTTTACTGTATTTCATTTATGGAAACAAAGTATTTTGAAGGAAATTAGGTCTTTGTGTCGAAGTTTGAAAGTGAAAGACCTCTTTTTTTTCTTCTTTTTTCTTCTTGCAACTTTTTATTATTTATCTTCAATTCTTTTATTTTTTACCTCAAAAAGTACAAGATTCTAAATTTCCAATCAAATAAAAAAGAAAACCCCTATATGAGTTTGGCCGCTCCAGGAATTTTTAAAAAATACTAGAAGGAATCGCATCCCCCTATATGCATATATACGGACAAATTTTATCATATATACTTGCGATTGCCCTTCTTTAGTAGGAGGACTTTTTGTCATGCAAAATTTAAATACGGTGGAAAGCTATGCGCTTGAAGAAGCGAAACGGCACGTGCTGTTCCATCATCATAAAGCGTCTGGATGGATCACTTTTGCTAAGAAGGAGAGTGATGGATCTTGGAAGCAATATCACTATCAACCTGCAGAATTGGCTTCAGAGTTGCCTAATTGGCTCGGTGATAATATTTTCTTTAGCCAAAATACATTCTTTAAGCCACAACGTCGTATTGAAAATATAAAGCAATTACGGGCTTTATATGTCGATATAGACTGTCATAACTTGAATTATGATCCCCATTGGGTAGCAGAAAAGTTGAATTTAGAAGTATTTCAGGAGGACATTCCATCTCCGAATTTTATTATATTTTCCGGTCGTGGTCTTGTTTGTATATGGCTGATTGAACCTGTGCCGTATCAAGCTTTTCCGCTGTGGAAGGCTGTTCAGAACTATTTTTATGAGCGGTTAGAATATGTTGGGGCTGATAAGAAATCAATCGATTCAACACGCGTTTTTAGGATAGCTGGCAGTGTGAATTCAAAAAATAACAAAGAAGTATTTGTCGATTATAGACATGATTATCGGTATGGCCTGCGAGAGCTGCAGACAGAATATTTACCAGAGTTAACCCTAGCACGACAAAATACATCGAAAAAGCCAGGGCCTAAATCAAAGGTTATTCATTTACATAACGTCCGCAGCCTTCATTATGCTAGATTATTAGATTTAGTTAAGATTGCGGAGCTGCGCGATTATGATTTAAGAGGGCATCGGGAGCAAATATGCTTCTTGTACAGATATTGGTCTTGTTGCTTAACGGATGATTTAAAAGAGTCTTTAAATCAAATGCTGGAGTTTAATAGTGAATTTAAGGAGCCGCTGCCAAAGCGTGAAGTAGAAAGATCGACGAGAAGCGCTGAGAAGGCTTGGAAGGCCAAAAGCGATGTCAAAGCTAATGAAGAGGCGATAGCTAAAGGATATCCCGGAGCGGGCTATAACTTGAAGAACGCAACGATTATTAAGTGGTTAGAGATAACACCAGAAGAACAGCGGCACTTAAAAACGATTATTGGTGGAAATGAAAAGCGCAGGAGAAAACGTAAGCGGGATAAATTACAAAAACGTGAAGAACGTGGGTCTGTCAGTCGTGAAGTATATTTGCAGGAACAAAAGGAACAGAAGGAAGATAAGTTATGGCAGTTAAAACAAGCTATGCAGAGATATCCTAAAATGTCTAACAGGAAATTAGCTGTGCTATTATCAATCAGCGAGTCATATGTTCGCAAATTGAAACCCAATTTGGCTACTTAAATAAGTGCGCACTGGTTGTCGCCCTTATATTATGGGCGATAGCCTGCTTGCCACGTTTTTAGAAAGGTTTAAAAGAAAGATCTATTAAGGATTCATTACTTGCCCTTTATTGGAGGGCACAGCCTCGGAGCGAGCAGTGGTAAGGCAAGCGGAAGCGCGGCAGGAGAGAGAGCTATTATTGGCTCTTTCACTATCCACAATATTACTTAATGTCAGAAATACCAGGGATACTTACTTGAAAGAGGTTTTAGGCCATAAACAGGCATTGTGTTAACTGTCTGTATATCCAGTAAAAGCAACACTTGAGCGGAGAGCCCAACATAGTATTCTTAAGTGAACCTCGCTAGAATATATAAATATGCTATCATCCCTAAATAGATCTTATATATATTTTTTGAGTTAACATAATGCTGGATATAAGTATAGAAATGATGCACAGCATCTCCATAATAAAAAAGAGGGAAGCTGTTAAGCCTCCTTCATAACTTCCTGCTATTTGATACCTGTTGAAACAATTGAATTACATCTTTATTTCTTTCATTCCATGCTTCATTTTTTATCATCGGTATTGAGAAAGCACTCTCCATGTCCATCATTAGTTGTATCAGCCTCAAGTCTTTTTGTCTGTCTATTAAATCAGAGTGGATAATATCCTCATAGCGTTTTTTATAAAGTTTCAGTGCCATATTATTTTCCCTCCTCTTTCAACATACAGTTTTAACGCCTTTTTAACATACTTCTCGTCCTCTCCTTTTATTCGCATATATTTACCCTGTGCTACAAAAAAAGATAAGCTGTTACGCTTACTTCACGATGCTTACGAACATCTAACGAATTAAAGGTATAAAAAAAGACCGTCTATAGACAGTCCTGTTCTTGTAGTAAAGCACCCAAATAGTTTAAGTACATTTCATTACAAACTAACTACTCATGGCATCATTTGGTTGACTAGATATAGTTGATAAAACCGAGGAACTCCAAGATTACTTAAAATATGCATACCCCCCCTATCCTGTTTTGGATGGGGGTAAATAAAGTTATTAAATTTTTTAATAAGGATTTTAATGGCTAATTATGAAAAGAGTGTTTAGTATAAAGTAATATATAATTAAGAAAGTGGTATATCTATGATTCAAAAACAATTATTTATTTCTTTTTTTCGCTCAGGCTTAGTCGGATTCGGTGGAGGTCCCGCGACGATTCCATTAATAAAAAAAGAAGTAGTCGAACAATATCAAATGCTCACAGCCGATGAATTCTATGAAATCATGGCTATCGGTAATACGTTACCAGGACCCATTGCAACAAAGCTTGCAGGTTATATAGGTTACGAATTAGCGGGTATTCCAGGTGCATTTATTGCTGTTTTCGCAACAGTAGCACCTACTACGTTACTTATGATTCGATTATTAAGTATTTTAGCAAAATATAAAAAGTCATTACGCGTGAAACGGCTCACGATGTTTGTTGTTCCTATCGTTGGTGTTCTAATGTTACAACTCGCACTCAAATTTTTATTGGAATCTGTAAATGCCATGTCTTGGCTACCAACTATCTTAATAGCCATTGCATCGTATATAGCGCTTCAAAAATTCAAATTCAATCCTGCCTTAGTGATCGTCAGCGCACTTATCATTGGAGCATTATTTTCAAATGCAAAACCATTATTTAAAGATTTTCCAATAGCCCTTTTTTAGGGCTATTTTTTTTGTTTTAATAGTTATCCAATTCGGTAACTAAAGTTATCTAATTCGATAACTATTAAAACCTTTATGAACCATTGATATAACAACGTTTCTTTATGTTTTGATAGTAATTTTACTCTCACTCTCTATATAAAGGCTTTTCTCCAAGCAAGGTTCGGGTAGTATTTTTTGAGAAGTTCACTCAAAAAATCTCCACCCTTGTTTCCTTGCTTTCCGAAATTTTTGGCGGTGCTGAACTGTCGCCAAGCCGAACAGACCCAAAACAAGGGGAAAGAACCAAAAGATAAAATACTAGCCTTTAAGGCTAAAAGGCTGCCATCAAGGCAACCAAAACCAAGTCTCTAAGATGGTCTTTTTATTCACTTTATCTTTGCAATAATAAATCGTAAACAGTAGAAGAGTGTAGATGTTGATGAGTTACTGCTTACTGATTATACTCGTACCGTCCTTAAGAATTAGTACTTGATTTGGTCCTGTCCGTTTCATTACCCGATATCCAGTATTCGAAGTTGTTGCGATCCCTTCATTATTGGGTTTACAATAACCATTGACTTCACAAGTCCCATCATCCCGAACGAGTACTTGGCCGATTAACCCGACAGCCACCCATTCTGGCCGTTCTGTACGAGGGACATATTCTTCATCAGAATTCCAAGCAGGATTGAGCATAACTTGCATTTCTTTTCTTTCAGGAATAAGAACATTTCCTTTCTTGTCTGTTACAGCAGGAACCGTCACTTCATGATATTGCTTTCGTCCCCACTCATCCGTCGCATATTTTCCATGCCAGCGTAATCCTGCACTATTTCCAAGGAGACTTGGCGTTGCGCTGGTGATGCCTAAAATAAACTGATCACTGGCTGTTGCCTTTCGAATCTTATCCTCTTCTGTTGTTACAAAATACCCTACATCAATCGGGTTTCCATCCACAGTTTCAAACATCTCCGCATAGTCGGCTGCAGGGCTTAAATACATTCCATCGACAAACATATTAAATGTCGTTCCGCTCCATTTTGCCCCCAGACCTCTAACGAGAATCGAAGTTCCGTTTCCGATGAACCATGAATTGTTCTCGTCTGCATCACCATTTCGTCCCATGATATGAGAGTTGACAAACGCTTGAGCATTAGTATTTAGACCTTCCGCATGGGAATTCGATCCATCAGCTCTTGTACCAGTTCCTTCCGTATGGGAAGCAACTCCATTAGCTCTTGTACCGAGGCCTTCGGAATGAGCAGCAATATCATTGGCTTGTGTATCGAAGCCTTCTGCATGGGCAGCAAGTCCGGTTGAGTCTACATTTGTATTTAAACCCTCGACATGGGAGCTAGCCCCGTTCGCAAAGTTAGGCTGATCACCAAAAACACCCGAACCTCCCCCTCCTTCTACGTGAGCGGCTCTTCCACCCGCAAAGTTGCCTATACCTTCTGCATGGGAATTAGAACCACTTGCGGTTGTGCTTTCTCCTTCCGCATGAGAACTATTTCCACTAGCGGTTGTTAAAAACCCCTCAGCATGCGCATTGGTACCTTGTGTTGGATCTTCTGCATTTCCCGTTGTGGTTTGAAATCCTTCCGCATGAGAGTTTTCTCCAAATGCGTTTGTTTCTCTGCCTTCGGCGTGGGAAGCAAACCCACTGGCTGTGGTAGTAAACCCTTCCGCATGGGCAGCTTCTTCACTGGCGATAGTGGTACTTCCTTCGGCATGAGCAGCCGCGCTACTGGCTATCGTATTAAATCCTTCGGCATGGGAAGAACCGCCAATTGCTTGTGTACCTGCCCCTTCCGCATGGGAGCTATTCCCACTGGCGGTTGTACTAAGTCCCTCGGCATGGGAGTTATTCCCACTGGCGACTGTACTAAGTCCCTCGGCATGAGAGTTGTCACCACTGGCGTCTGTAGCCTGTCCTTCGGCGTGGGAAAACGGTCCACTAGCTGTGGTATTAATTCCTTCCGCATGGGCAGCTTCTCCACTAGCATTGGTACTCCCTCCTTCCGTATGGGATGCATTCCCACTGGCTGTCGTTACAAATCCTTCTGCATGGGACGCATTCCCACTGGCTGTCGTATTCACCCCTTCTGCTTCTGAGCATGTTCCACTCGGATTCTGATTACATCCATTCGCCATTTCATTTCACTCCTTTTGGATAATATCATTAAAAACTCATTAAGACTCTGAATGAGTTTGAGATTTCGCTCTTGTAATTACATTATGTTTTAACCACCACATTAGCTTGGACCAATATATTATGTATGTGGCGCCACAAGTGAAACATGGTTAGCTAACGAGTGGATATTTTAGTTAAAAGCATCGAGTTAGCAGCTTTTTGTTATACAACACTAGTGAAAATTATTAGAGTATTCAAAAACAAAACGAGTGTATGAATTTACCTAATAAGAATACATATGAAATATAGAGCCTGTATCTATAATTGAACTTTTTTATTAAACCAAGGTCATGCTGTCATAAACGGTCATAACCATCATAACCATTATAAAAAGAGCCTCCACTAAGGGACGCTCTTTTTCATTTCCACCAAGTTTTTACCCAATCCTTGAAAGTGAAAGGTTTATTCTCCCTATCTGTAGCAATCATTTGCTTCACCTCTTGAAGTTCCTCCAGGGATTGCTTTAGCAGCTGACGTTGTTCTTCAATGTTTATCTTGGCCAGAAGCCGCCTTTCTTGTTCCTCAAGCTTTTGTTCTAAAACCTCTTGCATTTTAAGTGCAAATTGTTGCTCCTGTTCCTTATATTGCTTTTCATATGTTATTCTTTGCTCTTCAAGTAGCTGAGTCATAAGGGTCATAACGTCATGTGGCTGTTGAATTTCTTTTGATATGCTGTCATGACCATTCATCTCACTAATTTTCTTAGCTGCCATTTCAAGCGTTACGCCGTCATACTTGCTCATTTCCATGAACATTTCAAGTGCTTTTATGTCTTGATTAAAGAAAAGTCGATGACCTTGAGGGTTTTTCTGAAATACGTAGCCTTCTTTTTCTAGCAGGGAAATATATTTTTTGAATACAGAATCTTTGATGTTAAGTTTATTCATCACTTCACTTGATTTAAAGATGATTCCTACTCTTTTAGTCATAACCGTACACCCCCAGTTATCTATTTCGTTATGCGGTCATGACCTACCTTTAAAAAGAAAACGTAAAAATTCGACAAATGATAAAAATAAGTATAAGTATTCATAAAAAGCCCCTACTCTTATAGTCATACCGTCATGACTATCCTTATTGTCTGGCTCAGACTGGGTGGCAGAGTGGATTCTCGATACAACCACCTATGCGGTAAGGTATGATTTGTTTACAACAAGTCACAAGAAACCGATTGTACGCATTAGAAATAATGGTACAAAGAAATTAAATCCTGCGGCTTGACCAAAGGAGCAAAACGTTTATCGGAAATCTACTTATGAGTAATTTATAAGGAAGATTAGGTAAGTTTTGTAGAGCGGCTGTATAGATTCTGGAATAGTGATTAAGAGAAGAATAATATGTATTAACAACTAAAAAAAGACCAAATGGAGCAGGAGTTCCATTGGTCTTTTTTTACTTTTGTTTGCTTAGAACAATTGAGCTTAGTTCCAATGGTGGCTACTATGGTCACCAGTTGTGGAAGTGGAAGACCTTCTTCTGAAAGATCTGCTCTTTAATTGGTTGCAAACAGTATGTTCCCCCCTTAAAATAGATTGCCATTCACAATCGATTTCTTGCTCTGGGGTTTAATGGTTTAATACCCCGCGAAATTAAAATGAAAGAACAATTTACTATCGCTTTATGAGGTTTTTATTTACTAAGAAAATGAAATTCATAAGGAATTTTATTTTCGCGTCCATTCTAAGTATAACATTTTTGTTAATGTTTTAATCAAGGGAAGATTTCAAAAAAATGTTAAAATTTTTCGTCAAACTTTTTAAAAAAGAAAATGTAAACCAACTTCTTAAAAAATGATAGCTAACAATATAAGGGCTCCTAAAGCCATCAGTCTCCCTTTCTCTTCTTCGCTTAACCATTGTTCTTTTACCACGTAAGTTCCATAGCTTCCTTTTACTTTAACTAATTTAATTGATCGTAAGGGTAATTCCTCCCTGGTTTTCGATTCTGATTGGTTTGCCATGAATCTCCCTTGATTGTCCCTTAATCGGTTTGATACACCCACTTTGCTCTTTTCCGTTTCTTCTTCCTGTTCCAACAGCTCCAATATTTTTATTAATCGTTGTCGCTCGTTCATGGATATCATTGACGTCCCTACCTCCCTTTGTTCTTCTTATCTTTGGGCTCTGTTCCATCCAGTACCCGTGCTGGGTGCGCTCCCATAGTGGGGGAGGGAGAGGGACGTCTTTCTTTTTATGTTCAGTCAACAGATTCAGGAACTCCTTTGAATACGCTGCTGCAAAGAGAGCTGCTCTTATAATTTGGTTTCGGTCTAAATGAGTAGCATGGAAAAGACTATCTATATATTCCTTAAAAACATCGTCATAACGTACAGTAGGTCGATACATAAAATCCCTCCTTTACATCGTAAAAAATCCAACTGCTAAAATAACGACTAATACAGCTACAGCCCATTCTAAGCCTGAATCACCAGTACTATCTAAATTAGCTTCTTCTAGCTCTTCGTCACGTTTTCTTTTTGCCATTTGTTCAACCTCCCTATATGGCGTCTCTTGACGTCCTCGATAAATGGTATTAGGTACTGCTTGTCCATTATTCCCAACTTTTTTAGATTAGATTGAATACTTTTGGGATTAATGGTCAAGAATGCTGATAACAATTATTTCGAAAGGGGTAAAAGAAAAAATGTGGGGCATCGGTAAACAAAGAAGCAAACTTGGGAAGTGGATGGATAAAAAAGGACTGGATCAACAGGATTTAGCTGAAGCCGCAAAGGTTAGTAAAAATACAATTTCAAAAGCTTGTAATGAAAAAGATTACATCCCTCGACAGGACGTCATGAAAAAGTTATTAAAAGCCATTCGTGAGATAGACAAGGGCGCAAAAATGAGCGATTTTTGGGATATGTAACAAAAGGCATATTAAAGTTAGTTTATCAAGGAAGTGGCTCAGTGACAGAGTTTCTGTTATGAATCGTAAAATAGTTTACTGCATATAAAACTTTAATAATTTTCGAAACGATTACCAAATCTTTTTACAAGAATGTTTAATCTTAGCAGACTCTATTTTTCCTTTCTAATGGAATTTACTTTGCAGGCTATGAAAAAACTCTGTCACTAGATCTTTTAGGTTAGAAAGAGTCAGTCAAATGTTGATTCTTTTTAGCATGTATAAAGAGGTTATTTACAAGTATTGAAGAAACATTTTATGAACTTTGCAGAGTCTTATAAAATATCATAGGAAAAGAATTTTAAAGCTTACATTTTCGGTTTTAATATTCATTCGACAATTCCTTTTGTTGTTTTTAATATATTGTTTTAATTGTTTTAATTGTTTTAATTGTTTTCGGAGGCCTGAATCCCTTGGTATATAAGGTTTTTTGAGCCTTAACCCTTACACTTTCGGTCTTAACCCTTACACTTTC
>NZ_JBALMU010000068.1:0-3780 GCF_036962285.1 Bacillus sp. JJ634 | reverse complement strand
AACCCTTACACTTTCGGTTTCAGTTAAATAATCATTTTGAAATTTGTACTAGTGTGCGATAAAATAACCTTACATGAATAAAATCTGTGTAAGGGTTGAGGGAATGAAAAAAGATATAAATAATTTGGTTACTAAATCAAATAAATTGATTGATGCAAATTATAAAAGCAGATTGACGCCCCGTGAACAAAAAATCATTTTATACATAGTAAGTAAAATACAAAAAGAAGATACAGAGTTAAAAACGTACTCCCTTTCTATTAAAGATTTTAGTGAAATGATGGGACTTAAAGGTTCTCCAAAATATGAAGAGATAGAAAAGGTTACGAAAAACCTTTTGTCAAAAGTTATTGAAATTCATGAGGAAGATGGATTAATTCAAACCCATTGGTTAACCAGAGTGAAATATAATTACGGCCAAGGAACGGTGGAGTTTAATTTTCCAGCAGACTTAAAACCGTATTTATTAATGTTAAAAAGAGAGTTTACCTCTTATAAATTGAAGAATATTTTAGAGTTAAAAAGTGGACATTCTATTAGAATGTATGAGTTATTAAAGAAATGGGAAGTGCGAAAAGAAGTACAAATTGATTTAGAAAAACTGAAAGAAATGCTTGGAATAGATTCGGGATATAGTGAGTATTCCAATTTTAAGCTAAGAATACTTAAAACAGCCCAAAAGGAATTAGAGGAAAGCACAGATATTTCTTTTAATTACAAGGAGATTAAAAAAGGAAGAAAAGTTATTGCTTTACACTTTTTTATTACCTCAAAAAGAACTGCTCTCGAAAATGAAACTCAGTTGCTTGAAATAAAGCAGGAACCAGATGATTTGTTTGAATCCCTCTATCTTCAGCTAGATCAGACTTTCAAAAAACATGATTATACGTTGACGAAAAAAGTGTTGAAAAGATGGGTCGAATTGGCCGAGGAAGTATGGGGTGATAACAAACACATGGAAATTCACAAGCTCATTCAGCAATCTTTTAGTGTTCCCTCCATTGAAAATCATCTTGCTTTTATCACCTATATACTCAACGAGAAAGTAAAATGCGTGCAAAAAGGTACAAGTCATCACCGGGTGAGTGTTGAAAGTAATTCGAAAAAAATCATTCGGGAAGAGTTGCTGCCACACTGGTTTAAGAAAGATAAGAAAGAAGAAAAAGCAGTGAGAAAAGAGAAATTAAGTGAAGCACAGAAAAGAGAAATAGAACAACAGCTTCAAGAGCTTATAAATAGTAACTCTGTTAAACGATAATGTTGATTTTTTAACAAGGGGAATCGTCAGGAAAATGGGCTTAGCGTTGTAAATGTAGTTTTCTGATGGTACTCCTTTTATAAATTATTAAAAGTCGTTTCCTATTGTACGTGAAACTTAGGTTTCACGAGAAGTAACTTTTAAGCGATGTTTTGTTGATATAAAGTACATATACACTAAGGGGAGAAAATAATGGTTAATCTTTATGATGTTTTTGAACCGTTTAGAAGGCAGCAAGAAATGATTAATAAAATAATTAATCCACCAGTAATGCAGGCTTTACGTGACCATCAAAGTTTAATAAAACAGGTTACAAATTTTAATTCTTTTGGCCATTTGGATTCAGCGTTTTCAAAAGTCAAGTTGAACAATTGGAATAAACAAAAGGACAGATAACAAGAAAAAACACATCCCATTGAAAGTAATAGGATGTGTCGATAATTTTATTCGTCTGCTTCTTCTCCAGCACGATTTGTTTGTGTTGGAAGTGTATCCCAAAAGCTTGCATCAACAGTTTCAATTGAATTATCAGCAAGAGCTCTAACAGCTGCATCCAAAGTGGTAACGGTTTGTTTTATTAGATAGCCGTTGCTTTTTTGTCCAAGTGCAACGGATTCGACATTGTGGTCTGACATACCTCGCATTTCAAAGAGAAGCGTTGCAATATCATAACGAACGGCTGCACCGTTACGACCTATATTTTCTCCTGATCCTCCATTATATTTACCAATATGCCCCCAACCAGTAGGTTCTATTGCATTATATACAACAGCACCTAGCTTTTTAGAAGCCTCTAACACTTCAGGTTTTACATTAGCGTTTGTTGGATAAAGCATCGAACCTGAAACAAGTTCACCTTCTGTTTCGCTCAACGTCCCTTGATGATGTAAATCAATCATGTAATCAATATCGTATTTTGCAAAAACATTTTCATGTAATGCTTTTACTTCTACTTGCATTTTACTAGTTTCTTTATCATGCTCGCGGTTTAAGTCGACACCGTTAGCGTTTGCACGAGTTAGATGTCTATCACCCTTTGCTAAGTAGTCATCAAGAGAGAAATTAACATCACCCATAGCTCCATCTGCATTTAACATAGGAATGATTAAGATATTTACATTTTCTAGCAAACCTTTAGTCTTATTCGTGCCTAGATGTTTAATAAATTCGAGTGCACCTTCAGTAGTCAGTTGTTCGTTTCCATGCTGTTGGGTTAAAAATAGTATAGTGGGGTTTTCAGGATTGGAGATGTACTTTGCTAGATAAATATCTCGCCCTTTTACCGTTTTTCCAATCACTTCAAGTGTCAATGCTTCTTGTTTAGCATCCTGAGTTTTAAGGTAACTTACCAAACTGTCATAAGTATGTAGAATTGAAGTTGTTACTTGACCATTTCCAGCGCTAGGACCATTTCCAACCGCATCGACTGGGCCGGCAACAGCTGTTACTGCGCTTAAAGTTATTAAACTAGATAATGAAACTGATAGAATTTTCTTCTTTAAATTCATGAAATCTCCCCTTATATGTTTAATAGTTATAAAATGGATAATATTTACATTTTATTATTTATAACACTTATTGTTAATAGTGAATAATAACTATGTTTTCTTAACTCCTACTTTCTGTATGATCTTTACAGCAGTTCTCTCTCGTTTTTCATCAATGATAAACTTGTTTAAACTCTTCCATAATGGTAGTCTTCGGACGAGGGTGGAAGAGAGCTTCTGCGAAGAAACCAACGAAAGAAGAAAACAACTTTTATTTTTTAGAAGAAAGGTTGTTTTCTTCTTTGTAGCTGTATCAATGTAGAGATGCGGAGCATGGCTAACGGGACAGTTTAGTTGAACAAGGAATGTTATAATTAAGCAAATGTTTTGGGGGTAAATCACTTGGAAAATGAACAATGGGAACAACAAATGTTAGAAGAATATGGCTGGTATATGGATGCCATTTTTGCTGAAGAATACGATGAAATTCACGCTAATTATCATACACACGGAGTTCAAGAGAACTTTAATCATAGAGATTTTCAAATAGTGCTTAATATGGACCCTGAAGTGGCAAATGATATTTTCTTCACTTTAATTGATGACATAAGCGGAGGTAAAAGGTTTGAGGAAGGCAAAGAATACTCTGACATATTAGAAGGCTTTAAAGTGACATTTAAAGAGTATAAAGAAATGGGACGAGATGTGTTAAGGGTTCTTTTGCCTGATGAAGACGGAATTCTTCCAACTGAAGAGAATTGTGATGAGTATTATAAAATCCAGCTTGAGGATTATGATTTTGATAGTAATGATTAAAACGTTCTTGAACTAAAAGGGGCTTTACTTCAAGAACAGGATTGTCCATAGACGGTCTTTTTTTAATGCTTTTAAGTGGCACACTCTATCGTCGCGCACTTTAGATCCCTACTGAACTAAAATGCGCGACATCCCATTGGGCAAAGTAGCACCAATTAAGATTTTCAACATGAGAGAACGGCTGCTATTATTTATGTTGGTTTATGATAGTCTTATGAA
>NZ_JBALMU010000067.1:389-9084 GCF_036962285.1 Bacillus sp. JJ634 | reverse complement strand
GGTTATTATAAAAGAAGCTAATAAACTTAAAAGTATTGGTACAAGATACTCACCTGGACCAAATATAAAATCTATTAACCAAGGCATTGTAAAACCTAAAACAACAGTTATCAATATTGTAAGTAAATAAATACCAACGTAACGTATCATTTATTCTCTTCCTCCAAACTGTTGACGATTTATTTAATATATTTATTCTACTTCAGTACAAAATTCTTGTGAAACAAAACTGCTTCGTTAGTTTAACAAGCCTATTTCATTGACCTTGCAATTTCTAACATTTGTTCTTTTGATAATCTGAAACTATTCATTTCTACAGAAGTACCATCTTGTATCCAATTCAGTAAGCCACCGGTAATGATGTCTCCACTTTTATCAACTTCACCACTTTTTTCCCATTCCTGAAAATAACCTTTGTTTCCGTTTATATCAACTTGCTGACGATAAGGAAAATCGTCAGCGGATAATGGAAATCCCTTTCTCAAATGAATAGCGACCAACAACTTGGTATCATTGCTGTCCATATAATGTAGCATTACCCAAGGTTTTATTTTGGTATCTAATGTCCAATCATCAGGAATCTTTTGCGGAGTCAAAACAGTAAAATCAACTTTTTCTTTTATCTCTGAAATGGTAATACTGTTATGATTATACTTAATTTCTTTAGCCATAGTTGTTATTGGGCTACAATTTAATAGGATTAGGGCAATGAATAAATGAACAAGAAATACCAATTTACTACCTCATTTCTAATTTAAATTTCAGTAACAGTCTCTCCGTTCAGTTATTTTTTATTAAATTATCCTGACCCTATATTTGAATAAGAAAAAGCGATACCTCTTATTGAAGCATCGCACCCGTTACTTGAAGAAGGAATTATTGTTAAACCAATCTTTCTCCATCCTACACCAAGCATACAAAGAGAATATAAGACTTAATAAAGTACAAGTAATCCAAACAATCAAAAGTTCAATATAAGCAAACTCTAATCGAAATGAGTTAAGAAGAAACTTAACTATATAATAGTCAAGAACCAATGGTATTGATAGAACCATTCCATATAACAAGACAAATCGTACTTTTCCCTTTTCTCTAATTTGTCCCCAATTTACCATATAAATTAAGCCTCCTTAACCTAAAAACAATCGCACATAATCGCACTCTTTAGTAAGGCATTAAAATCCTACAAAGCCTCTAAATACATTATTTGTAAGAAAAGATGTGATGTTAGTCATCCAATCAAAAAATAAGACAACGCCCATAATAATTGTGAAATAACCGCCAAATTGAGTTATATTGTGATTATATTTCTTTATCCGCCCTGATTTACCAATAAAAAATGACATTGTAAAGAAGGGAATAGAAAACCCAAGTATATAAGCAATCATATATATTAAGCCCTGACCAGTAGATAAACCAAGGGTCATAACGGCACCTAATATTGGTCCCACGCAAGGGGTCCAACCAGCAGCATATCCTATTCCAATTAAAACAGAACCTATATACCCTGATGGACGATTTTTAAAATTTACTTTTCTATCCATCATTAAAAATTTTGGTTGAAAAATCCCAGCAATAATTAAACCAAAAACAATTATCAAAATAGCCCCTACTTGTCTAATCAAATCAATATATGCATAAAAAAGATTATAAATAAACGATGTTGATAACCCTAACACTACAAAAATAATAGAAAACCCAATCAAAAAGAAAATAGTATGAAACATTGCCTTACGGTTTAATTTGTTGTTATCTTCTTTTAACTCACTAACTGTTAAGCCTGTAATATATGATAAAAACGCAGGATATAAGGGCAAACAGCAGGGGGATATAAAGGATAAAACCCCTGCACCGAAAGATAAAAAAATATTTAAGTCTCCCAATCTGATTTCCTCCAGTTTTAATTTTCACTCGCATATAGATTACCATATATTTCTATATTTTTTAATTAAACTGCATCTTTAGTAAAAAAGCGACTGCTCTTATTTCGCAATCGCACCCGTTAATTTAAGAAGAATAAATTATTGTGTACCACCTTGTATAGTATTGATAAGCAACACTTTGAGTCGTATTCCCCTTTTCAAATACTAAAGAATTTGAAATCTCGTTTCTTTCTACAAAACGCCACCCGTCTTTTTTCATCATTTTAATGTATGGCTCCATTTCCCCTCGTCTTACTAAATATCCGTAAATCCCATCTACTTCCTCTGTTCCCTTTACTTCAGCTATTTCTTTATCTTGAAAAATAATTTTAGATATAGCCACAGCTAACGGTATAGGGTTTCCTTCTTGAAAAATCACGTCTTTTTTTTGAATTATAAAGATAGATAATAAGCTAAACATTAGTATTGTTATAATAAAGACCTTTGATTTTAACATAAAACCCGCCCCCTCCTTATTATATAATTCAATATTCTTATTCAAGTAACCTACTTCGTTAATTGAATGACTATTTGTTCTTTTTCCTATCATCAAGTTTTCTTGAACAGTACAAACATAATAAACCAGAAGTTAAAGAAAGAAAAAAAGGAATGATTGCTAGTAAAGGCATAATGATTGTCCAATAAAGTAAATAAGCACTTACAGCAAATATAAACCAACTGACTATAAGTAAAAAACTTGATGCAAACTCTTTTATTGCAAACAAAATATCCCCTCCTCTGTATTGCCATTGCTAATACTTCTTTTTTTACTAAACTGCCATTTACTTGAACAGAAAAAAAGCATTACCCTGTTCCAGTAATGCTACCCAATAGTTGAAGTACATTTCATCACAAACTAACTACTCATGGCATCATTTGGTTGACTAGATATAGTTGATAAAACCGAGGAACTCCCAAAGCAAGAAAGAGAGTAATTACTGCAAAAAGCTTTGATTGTTTTATCAGACGGTCATCTCCCCTTTTTAAGTGTCCAAAGTATGTAAGAGTGAAATAAAGACATGTGGTCAACATAAAAGCTGAAAATATCTCTAACCAAATTCCCATTGACCCCGAAAAAGCTAATTGGTCCATTCAAAAACACTTCCCCTTTTAAATTACTAAATTATGCTTATTGTACCTTTCATTATTTTACCATCCCTTCAACTATCCTTCCCGTTAATTTAAGTACATTCTTTCACGAACTTTACAAAAATCTATAAATCGCAAAGGACAACAGCAAAAAGCCACCCTTTTACAAAGAATGGCTGCATTTAGTTATTTCATTTGGCTTTAACCTTCTTCTTTTGAAATCAATAGTCTGCCACTCGATGGTTTTTACATTACTAAAAGTGATTGTCACTAAATCATATGGAGGATTGTGAGCACCTTCAAATGTTGTTGCCTGCACGGTGACATTAAATGAGTAACCGCCTTGTGGCGGCTTCTTAATTTGGATTATATTACCACATTCAATTTGTTTAATTTCGCCATATTGCTTCTCCAATTCCTGTTGAATTGAGGGATAAAGCAAAATGTAAATCAAGTCATCACGCAATTGTACATCACTTTTAGTTACGGTTTCGGCTTGGACTGGAGAATAAGAGAAAAGAGTTAAGAAGGCAATTAATATTAAAAAGGTTTTTTTCATAAAGAACCTCGCTTATAGGTTTTTTCTTATTTTACCCACTTTACAAAAATGAATTTTTGTTAATCTCATTAAAAAAAAGACTGTCTTTTTTGACAATCTTTTTAGTTCAATAAGGAATAGCAATTTAATGGTATTGAAACCAAACAAACCATCCTTTTTCCTTACTTTTAGCTAAAAATATTTGACCTTGGGCTAAGTTAGCTCCAGGTGCTTTGGGGAAATCTAAACGAACAAGCCACGACTTTTCAGCAATTTCTTTACCACAAAAGGTCTTTGCCATTCCAAAATAGTCTTCTTCTTCTTTATTACCAACTGTTTTAGGAAAAGGTTTGGCAGTTACTACATTCCATTTAGTATACATGTCAGGAAAATCAGCTATTCCAATTCCATAAGTTTTTGGTATTAAAGTATTTAATGCTTCAATTACCTCTTTTCTATCCTTGATGGATGTTTTCTCTAATTCGCTTAACACAGGACATTCTTTAGGCTGTGCATAAGCTTCGAACGACCCCAAAATAAATAAAGGTATGATTAAAATCAGTACATATAGTCTTTTCAAGATAAATTCACCTCTTTTCCAAAGGTTATCTGCATTGTTCTTCGTTTGGCTTTAACCTTCTACTTTTGAAATCAACCGCCTGCCAATTTGGAGAACGATGATTACTGAACGTGATGGTCACTAAATCATTAGGTGGATTGTGGGCTCCTTCAAATGTCGTTACCTGTACGGTAACATCAAAGTAGTAACTGCCTTGTTCTAGTTTCTTAATTTGGATAATGTTACCACAATAAAACTGCTTAGGTGTGCCGTACTGTTTCTCTATTTCTTTATAAATTAAAGGAACAAGCAAAATGTAAATCAAGTCATCACGCAATTGTACATCACTTTTAGTTACGGTTTCGGCTTGGACGGGGGAATATGAGAAAAGAGTTAAGAAGGCAATTAATATTAAAAGGCTTTTTTTCATAAAGAACCTCGCTTATAAGTTTTTTCTTATTTTGCCCTACTTTACAAAAGTGAATTTATATAAAAGAAAAGCTTTTTCTTTTTGTGAGCGTCCTTCTCTAAATCCTTGTGTTATTTGTAAAATATTTCTATCACTTAAGGGGAAACTATAATGAAAAGGAGGTGGACAAATGAATAAATGGTTTATTTCTCTTGCTTTTTTCTGTGCTTTTACTATCGGGCTGTCGTTTCAGGTTCAGGCTTTAACATTTGAACAATTGCCGACCAAACAAACATCGAAACAATGGTCAGTTCAAGTAGGAGAAGTCAAACAAGGTGAAGAAACTGTAAAACCTGTAAAGGGGAAATTTCATACTTATTCTTTAAAGATTGATAAAATCGGCAAAGATGTATTATCTGCGGAAGTCTATATGTATAGAAATGAGCCTGGTTCGAAAACGAAATATGCACTAGTTGGCTGTCCTGATGAAAAGGAATGCAATAAAGGACACTTTGAACAATCGATTTCTTTAGCAAAACAATTGAACGATGGAATCCCTTATCGTTTTACTAATTTTGCTTTAGCTGAAAAAGCGACTGAATTAGAAATAGAAGTTATTTGGACTCAAAAAGGCAGCGAAGGCAGACCGTTAAAAGAAACATTTGTATTTACTCAACAATAGTTTAGACGAAAACAAGGAGAATTATTTTCTCCTTGTTTTTTTGTTCTTCATGGTTCCGAAGTATGCACTTTACAAAAATAAATTTATGTTAATCTCACCAAAAAAGGTAGCTAATTCGTTACCCTTTTAACATCCAAACTGGTATAGACTTAATAACCCTTATTTGGACAAATGTTTGTATTCTACTATTTCAATTTTAAAACCGTGATTACATTTCTGCTTATTAATTTTTTCACTGTCACATGATGGGGATACTCTTACCTTAACTAAATCTTCTTTAACATTATCATTATTTTTCGAAGGAATATTGATTCTTACGGCAACATCATAAGAATGATTGTTGTTGTACTTTATACCGACGATTCTTTGCCATTCCCAGGCAAATAGGTCATCGCCTCCATATTCTTTTATCACTCTTTTATCAATAGTTGGAAATACAAGGTCTGAAACAATATCTTCTGTTGTGAAATACGAATTTTCTGCCTTTGGAGTAGTTTCTGCTTTAACAGTTTGCATTGGGTTAAAAGTAAATACAAAAAATCCTAATAAGATTAAGCATTGTTTAACCAATTAAATTCACCCCATATTTACAGTTCCCCCTTAATCTTCCCAATTAGTTATTCTTTATTAAATTAACGCACCCTTTAGCTTAAATACATTTCTTCACAATATTTTCGTTTGGTTCACCAAGACTTATCACTTTCGCTTATATTAAGTTCTTTATTTACTGCACTTCCCATTTGAATTTTCCATTATACTGTTTAAGTTGTTTTTTCACTTGTTCCAATTCATAAAAACTTGAATGTGCTTTTTTGACAATCTCTTCATCCGTTTTACCTTCTTTTAGAAGAGTCCTGATAAGTTCATATCTTGATGCTTCAAACTCAAAATAACCATGATATACATTAAGCTGATTTCTTATGTCCTTTAATTCAACATAGCTGGTTGTTGCTATATAAACAATCTCTTGGTCTGTTTTGCCCATTTGTATAAGAGTTCTAACAATGCTATATCTTTGGTTTACTTGACCTGTCGCATATCCTTCTCCCCATCCGTCATCCCAAGCTATATCGTAGCATTCTTTGCAAGGAAGACACTCTTCTTCCTTCTCTTTAACTAATCCCAATAGTAATGGTAATGAAATTATTGTGATAAGAAATAATGTTTGTTTCACAAAAGTCACACCTTTTTTACCTTAGTATGACCTTTTAGTTCACTAAATGAGTCAAATACGCATTTAATCGTTTTTCTTATTCAACTAACCTGCTCCGTTACTTGAATAAGAAAAAGGCTTCACTCCATATTGAAGCAAAGCACCAGTTAGTTTAGGAAGAAGCCTTTCATTTATATCAAAAAATCTTGGAATTATTTACACCGATTAGCAATATCGAAGAAGATTAAATGTTGCTTTATAATGATAAATGGAAAGGCGTGAAAATATGTGAAATTTTTAATCACTAGTCTTATTATAATACTTTTAGTTGGAGGTACTATTTATATGGTTAATAAAAAAAATAATACAAATGATTACCAAGAAGCACCATATGCAGCCGGAATGAATTTTGGTCTTGAAGAGGTAGAACCTTTTTTAAAACATTTATCCTCCTCGATATTGGATTCAGGTTTTAATCAAGATGAAATCAATACTATTCAATCTGAAATCAACACAATGAAAGAAGACAACGAAATAAAAGAAATTGAAACCTTTGATGTTATTTATAAAGGACAACCGACAAAAATACGGATTCAAGCTGAAATTCATATTGAGGATGTTGACAAAGAGGTTGTTCTATATATGTTTAGCATTCAAGAATTAGTTGACATCATAGATGAAGAAATGCTGAAAATTGAAGACGAACGAGAATTTTAAGTAAAAAGAGATGTTGTAATTAACATCTCTTTCTTTCACTAACGCACTCCGTTAGTTCAACAAGAAACGGATTCTTAATCATAAAAAGTGCTTAACTCTCTTTCTTGTACAATAAGCAAGTACGAAGGGGACTAGGGGAAGAAGCACAAGCAGTCTAAACCAATTCTCTGCACCACCAAAATATAGGGATGGTAATAAAAGTGAAATTCCACTCATTAATAATGCTTTCCAAGATTTTTTCCATAGACCCCATATAAATAAAAGCAACGAAGCTCCAATTAATATCCAAAAGATGAGACCCACCCAGTAGAAACCCATTTGTTCTCCTCCTTTGTCCATTTGCTGTATATTTATATATTATATGTCTTTCTTCAACTAACCCCGTTTGTTGATTAAGATTTAAACAATCCTTGCTCTTTCCATTGGTTGAAATACTTTTGATAACCCATTTCCTCAGCAGTCATAGTGTATTCTGTATCTCCCAATTTAAAAGTATGAGTTCCCGACAAGGCTTCATAGGTTGGATTCCCTTTGACATCCCCGAAAAGCGTTTCAAATGTATTTAAATCCACTGATTGTTTTGTTCCATTCTCATAGGTTTCAAGAAGAATGAAATCAACCTCTCCCTGTTCTATATGCCCCTTAAACATCAAACCTGCTTCATTTAATGCCAAATATAATTGATTCATATTCAACCTCTACTCTCCCTAAACAATTCATTACCTTATTGAATTAACCTGCCCGTTACTTGAATAAGAAAAAGCGATACCCCTTATTGAAGCATCGCACCCTGTAGTTGAATAATTACTGATAATAAACAGCCACTCCAAACTTATCCTACCTAACATTAACGAAAAAGCGTTCCTGTTGATTACAGAAACGCAAACCAATAGTAGTAGTTATTCTAAATGTATAACAATTTCAAGACCTGTTGGCTTTTCTTTAAAAGCATCGCTATATTCTTTAAATACTAAATCAATTCTTGAAATATCATCGGGTAACGGTGGTGAAACAATGAAATTATGAGCATAATGTCCTTTCGAGCCTTTACTTCCATCATTTCGACAATCGTATTGCTCACCTATAAACAATTCAAATATATTTTTATGGAGTCTGTTATGTAAGTCTATTGGTGAATCATCGGGCTCATCCCAATCAATATGGAGTTGTACTACGCTAGCGTTCTCATACTGCCGAATAACCGTAACCGAATAAAAACGTTCATCAATTTCAATCGATTTTAAAACAGGTATGTGCTTTCTGAATCTAGTGGGTTCAATACGAGATTTAAAAAGTTCCTCATATCTCATAATCCCGAATAGTTGATATAAGTATTCTTCATCAAACCCGTATTTTGCAGCCCAGTTAGAGATAACATCGTCTGATGGAATACCCGGATTATTGGAAAGGTCTTTTCTTTGCCTTAATAAAGCACAAATTTGTTCATCGATATGGAGAAGTTGTTTATCATAATGGTCTGTTGGACGGGGGTTTCGCTTCATTTGGGTCCTCCTCTTTTAAAAAGTTAAGAATTATCATCATTCTTAATTTAACACAAAAGATAATAATCTGTAATTATTTCCCATTAAACTAACCTCCATTAGTACCAGAAGCGATTGCTCTAAT
>NZ_JBALMU010000067.1:0-263 GCF_036962285.1 Bacillus sp. JJ634 | reverse complement strand
GATATTGCTTTATTAATTTAGTTTGTGTTTAAAAAGTCTAGTCGTGTAAACATATTTAATTTGAGGAATAAGCCAAAATAAAAATAACATCCCACTTACAATAAACAAAGCGATTGGGATTAAGAAAAACCAATCAGGATAATAGTAATGTACAACATAATATTCCCCAGTATCAAATCCTTCTCCTACACGAAATCCCTCAGTTATAAAATTATCTTTTTTAACTGTATTTAATGGAAACAAATATTGAGCATCTTTTGAAT
>NZ_JBALMU010000066.1:0-38396 GCF_036962285.1 Bacillus sp. JJ634 | reverse complement strand
AGGGGGTTTTGCAATATTTTGTTATATTATGTAACAAAATGTTCGAATTTTAAAGAGTGTTAAAAAATAGGAGTGTTGCGTAAAAAAAATTGAAAAAGCGAGTGCGACAATGGCACTCACTCTAGTGTTTAAGCGAAATGAGACTGGATAAATTGTAAATATTCTCGGACAATATTGATGTCACTTAACGCACTTAACGTTCGACTTCCTACGACATCTTCAATTTCATTAAACAAAAATCGACATTTTTCATCAAAAATAAAATCAATGCCCACCATACCAAAATCAAAGGCATCGATGATTGTTTGGATAAGTGCAGTTTCTTCATCGGACAATTTGTACAGGGAAGCAGTGCCTCCAAGGGTATAATTGGCTTTGAAGTTTGAGTTGGATTCTCGTAAAACAGCAGCAACAATTTTTTTTCCGACAACAAAGACGCGTACATCTTTGCCGAAAACGGCGGTTTTTTGAATTAACCATTCGCCTCCCGATGGCAATGATGTTAATTGGTTCGCATTTTCAATTAAATAGACACTCTTTCCACCGCGTCCATGTACTTCCTTTGCGATGAAAGGGAAGGGAAAGTGTGCTTGAACAGAAACAGAATCTTGGCAGTAAACGGTGTCTGCCATAGGGATGCCAAGTGAGCTAAGGAATTGATGAGTCTTTGCTTTGTTGTTTGCTATTTCGGACACGAAAGAAGAATTAAAACAAACGGTGCCAAGCATTTCTAATTGCTTGGTGAAAAATGGATCAATGGTTCTAATGATTGCATAGGCAGGCGGTGCAACAGGTTCGTTTCGAAAATCAACAAATAGTTTGTGCTGACGATGACCAATTTGTAAGTCCTCACGATAATGAAACTGCAGCTCCATGTTCAGTTCTTTTGCTTCCGCTAACATCCACTCTATATACGCTTTATTTTTCTTTGCATCCTCACGGTTATAAATTAGCCATCCGATTTTCTTCATTGGTTAGACGTCCTTTGTATCATATAATCAAACATAGCATCGGCAATATTAATACCGGTGCATTCATAAATATTCAGCAAATGCGAATTGGAATTCACTTCGCAAAGAAGAGGTCCGTCTTCGCCGTATAATAAATCAACACCGGCAAAATCAACGTCTAGAATGCGAGCGGCCGTAATGGCAAGTTCCGCTTCCGCTTCGGTTGGTGTATAAGGGGCACTTTGACCGCCATTTGTCATATTGGCCCGGAAATCATGCTTCGATGTTCGTTTCATCGCAGCTACGACTTTGTTTCCGACAACATTGATTCGAATATCGCGACCTCGACTGTTTTCGATGAATTCTTGTAAAATAAAAGGTTTATGTTTTAATTTTTTTACAAGCTCTATTAATTCGCTCTCTGTCTCAATTAAGTATACTTGCTGTCCAAAAGAGCCATAGGCTTCTTTGACGACAAGCGGGTAACCGAGTGCTTGTCCGATGTTGATAAAGGCGTCAAAGTGTTGGCGCTCAATTCCTTCGTATGTAAAAGGCGGGAAAAATGTTTTGGGCATCGGAATAGCATGATTGGCTAGTGCTTGATGGGTTTTTGCTTTACTATCGCAAATATCAATTGCCTCACTTCTATTATATACAGGAAGGCCGAGCAGCTCTAACTGGCGTGCTAAGTGAATGTCTTTATCGAGAAAAAGGACGAAATCAGGCAGCGAATTTTTGTTATGTATGAGTCCAGCTGTGCTGTTTTCAAGGCTGACGATTAGCTCGCTGTTTCGCACAATAGATGCGGCAATTCCTTTTCTCTCTGCAGCTTCCTTGACGAATAGAGCCAAATCGGAAAATTTCTCGTGTTGTAAGTAGCCATTGACAACAATCCAGCAGGAAAGAGTCGATGAATTCATCTAAAATAACTCCTTTCATATAGGGAAATGAATGATATATTATAATTTGGGAGGCGTGAACCATATGTTAACAACAATAAACGAAATCAATCAATTTTTTGAACATAGATCGGTCCGATTAGGAATGAACTTTGGACTTTCAAGGATGGAACAGCTATTAGCGAAGCTTGGTAATCCTCATAAAGAGCTGAAATACATTCATCTTGCTGGTTCAAATGGAAAAGGCTCCACCTTACATTATATAAAAGAAATGATGATTGCAGAAGGATATACAATTGCTTCCTTTACTTCGCCTTATTTGGAGAAAATGAATGAACAATTGAAGATTAATGATGAGATGATTCGGGATGAAGATTTTGTTGCTGTGTTTCAGCTGCTTTGGCCCGTTATTCAAGAAATGGATGAAGCGGAAAACGGTCCAACGCAATTTGAAATTTTAACTGCGATGGCATTTTGTTATTTTAAGAATTGTAAAGTAGATATTGTTCTATTAGAAGCTGGTCTTGGAGGGAGATTGGATTCTACAAATGTCATCAATCCGCTTCTTTCTATTATTACATCTATTTCACTTGAACATACGAACATTCTAGGGAACACTCTTGCTGAAATTGCTTCCGAAAAGGCGGGGATTATTAAAAAGGGTGCTCTTATTGTTAGTGGGGTGACGGAAGAGGAACCGGCACAAGTCATTCAGCAAAAAGCACAATCTCTCAATGTACCTTATTTTCAATTAACAAAAGATATCGTCGTTCGAAATCTAGAGCAAAGGGAAGCTGCTCAAAGCTTTACCTTTGCTTTCCGAGATACAGTGCTTGAACAGCTTGAATTGCAAATGCTTGGTCGTCATCAAGTAGATAATGCAGCGTTGGCGGTTGCTGCAGTTGTTCTGTTACAAGACTCTTTTGCCGTTTCTGAAGAAAGTATTCGGAAAGGATTGCGTGAGGCGAAATGGAACGGGCGGTTTGAGAAAATTCAGGACAAGCCGACCATTATCTTAGATGGAGCTCATAATCCGGCGGGTATTGGTGTATTGATTCAAACATTAAAGGAGCGATATCCAAAGCAAAACTATCGCTTTGTTTTTTCAGCTTTAAGAGATAAAAACTATTCAGAAATGATTCGATTAGTAGATAATGTTGCTTCACATATTTTCTTTACGGAATTTACACATGAGCGGGCAGAGAAAGCGACTGTTCTGTATGAAACAAGCGACGCTAAACAGAAACATATCGATTTCAACTGGCAAACGTGTCTTACACACGCTCTGGCAGCGGAAGAAGATGAAATTGTTGTCGTTACAGGTTCTCTTTATTTTCTTTCTTTAGTGAGAGGGTATATGAAAGGACGTAGGGATAAAGTATGATAGGAATATAGTTGCGTAAGCGAGGTGAGGCAGATTGGTTCTTGTTTTTTCCGTAATCATTGCTGTGCTCTTTTTAGCATTATTATTTATTTTTCTTCCTTTGAATTTAACATTGAAAGGGAAACTCATTCTTTTCTTAGCTAGTGTTTTTACAAGTTTTCTCGGTTTGGCCATTATGAATCAAGTTTCGATTTGGGGAGCGGTTGCTATCCAACTGTTTTTTGCCATTGTTCTGGCTTATTTGATGACAAAACGGTTTGCGCTTTTTCAAGAAAATGAAGATGAGTCCAATTTTCGGGAGAAAGAACTACAGCCATTGTTTCGTTATGAAGAGCTCTTAGAGAAAGCCAATTTGTCCGGTACGGTCGATGAATATAAGGTACGTTTACAATCTGTTCCTGTTATAAAAGAAGTTCCAGTGTCCTCTCGACATTCTGAATCAGAAATAAGGGATGTTAACCTTTCTAATATAGAACATGAAACATTTGAAAAGCCAGAATTCATAGATTTGGAAGAGCAAATGGCCCAAGAAAAAGAAGAAAGTCGAAGTCATTTCGCACTACAAGAGGTTGCGTTTATGGTGGAAGACGAGGTGGAGTTCATAGATAGAAAAGTAAGAATGACGGAGGACAAGGAAGAAGACCGAAGTCAGTTTGTACTAGAAGAGGCTGCGGCTATGTTGGAAGATGAGCTGGATTTTATCGATATGAAAGCAAGAATGCTAGAAGAACAGGCAGAAGACAAGAAACAAGCGTCATTTGAAACAGAAGATGAATCGAATGATTTCATGGAAATAAGAAGGCAAATGTTTGAAGAACTCGATGAAATACAAGAGTTACCGGATGAGGATCGAAAAAGCAAAGAGGTTCAAGTAGAAGAAACACAAACGATTGAAGATTCTGCAGAAAAAGATGAAGATCCGTCTCCGAGCACAAACCTTCATTCGTTTGAGGATTTAGAAGAACGGTATTTAAAAAATAAACAGAAGAAAGACGGGGAGACGGTGTAAGTGAAGAAGGGGTATGTACGAACTTTAATTCTTTTAATAGGCAGTACTTTGTTTATCACCTGTTTCTCTCAGTTGGCGGTATTTGCTTATGAAAAAGCCTTTCCGCCGAGCCGGATTTTTGCTAATGGGACAGTGATTGGACCGATTAATGTAGGGAACCTTTCCGAGGCTGAAGCGGCCTCTAAGTTATCAGAAGCTATAGAAATTTGGCAGAATAAACAAGAGATCACGGTATCATTTTCGGATCAAGAAAGAATGATTCCGGCGATAGATATGACGTTCCTTTTACAAGAGTCGATACGGTCGGCAGAAGATGGAGCAACGAATCCGTTGTATGCGACTATTTCAAAAGAAACGGTTCGTAGTATATTGATTGAAATGGCAGGCGGGGAGTTTGTTTCCAACCTAGATGCTACAAAGCTTAAATCCGAAATAGAACGAAAAGCAGGATTATTAGGCAAGGATGGAAAGGAAATTGTGGCGATAGAGTTTCTGCGTGATAATCTAGAAACGAAAGTGTTATCTCGTTCTGAAATGAATGTAACCGATGCAGAAGATGCAGCTTCTTTTGTGAAGCAGCATGCAACGTTTACGATTCCTGCTTTTCAGACTGTAGCCTTTATGAAAGATGTGATGGCAAACGACCACACCTTTTCGGAAGCCTTTTTAACGGAAGCTGCATCGACTCTTTATAAAGCGAGTTTAGCGACCAATTTGCAAATTATTGAAAGACATAGAAGTGTAGAGTTTCCGAGTGGTGTAGAAGCGGGATATGAAGCGAAAGTTAACCAAAGTGATTTAGATTTTATTGTCAACAATCCAAATGATACGGAATTAACTGTAACGTTTAAGTTGAAACAACAAGGCGTGTTAGTCGCTGAAATAAGCGGCTATCCGAACGGAAAAAAATATGTAGTTCGACAAGAAAATCCGAAAACATATCCATTTAAAACAATTGTTCGATACACATCTGACCCATCCAAGCCAGCAGCCTCACCAGGAAAACAAGGTTACTCTGTCTCTGTTTATCGAGATATCTATGATAGTTCTGGAGAGATTATTGACTACAAGCTCATGGCGAAAGACTTTTACTTGCCGGTCAATGAAGTAGTTGTGAAGGAAACGAAGGAAGAAGACGTGCCGGAAGAGGTCACGGAAGAACCTGCAGTGGATAATGAGGAGCAAGCGGAGGATATCGACGAAGAGACGAATCAGGATGAAGAGGTAAAAGAGAGTGAAGAGAAAGAGAAAAGCCCTGAGGCAGATGAAGAAGAAACAGATGTGAAAAAATAGAGTAGGTAGAAGGAAACCGGCTGGTGCGAACCAGCCGGTTTAGTGTATTGCTTTTATAACAAAAACGAACAAATTTTGGACGCTATCTCTACTCTATAGTAGAAGGTTTGATATCCAGGTGAACCTCTTTCGAAACAGGTGGATACGTTATTTCAGAGTCAGGGTCTTTAGGGTCTAAAGAAGCGGTGATAGTGTAGGTAACTTTGATTGTATTAGTGGCATTTTCTAGTGTTATGCTATTAACGAATATTTTAAAACGCTTATCTGTCTTCTCTAACGGTATTTCCAATTCTTGATTAGGTATAAGTTTATACTCCTTCAGTTCGTTTTTAAAAAAATCCATGTATTGGTCAGCGAGGTTAGTAGAATCATATTCAGACGAAGACTGTAGTTCTGTCGCAGCCACTTTGTTTATTGCCTTCTCAACATAAGTTACTCCCATTTCTGATAATCGATTTAATTGTATATTTTCTTCTGTTTTTTTATTCTGATTAGCACTGTTTAAAACACTGCTAATCAAAGTTAATGAAAAGATAAAAATTAATGTAATCGTTAGTAATACAAGCACTAATGTGTAGCCTGCTTCATTTTTTTCTTTCATGTAGTTATTCTCCTAATTGTCGCGATCTAGTTCTACATATCCATATACGGTTGTTAGTTCTTTGTTGTCTTCTGAATATATGGTTATAGAAATAGGAAGTAAACCTAATAAGCTTCCTTCTGTGTTTTGTAAAGGTGTCACAGTTGAAAGGTATATTTTATTATTTAATGAAATATCTGGGCGAGTATATTTATCTGGTGAAATACTGTCAGGCCCTTCACAATCATTTATTTTACAATAAGCTTCTATGCTGTTAGTTACATCATAAAGTTCCTTCTCAGCCAGATTGATTGCCGTTAATTTATCCTCTGCTTTCACAGAAAAAGTCATTGAATTAGAGAAGAAAGATAAGAACACGGTTAACACAATGCCGAGAATGGTAATAGATGCTAGCACTTCTATAAGAGTGAAACCATTATTATTTTTAAGATTGTTCACGAATTTCTACCACCTAGTGTCTTTTTAATAAGTATATATCAAACTATAATAAAGATTAGGACAATTTTATTAAAAAGTAGTGAATTATTAACGGCTATCTAAGACTAAAGAATTATGTTTAGTGATTAGTAAAACCAAAAAAATACTTTTCTATATTATTTTCATTCTATTAAAAGTGTGGTGTGATAAATGAGGAAAAAATATATATCGCAACAATCAGGGTTAACCTTGATTGAAGTATTGGCAGCACTAACTATTTCAGCACTATTAATAGGCCTGGTTTATGGTGTTTTTACCTATTCGGTCCAATCTAATAATAAGACCCAATCTCACATTAACTTAAGACAAGAAGCTAACTTAATTATTACCGAAATGAGAAAACGGCATCAAGAGGCAACAGTAAACTATGAAATATGTTATGACAAGTTACTTACGAATGAAATACCTTCTAAACAGGAGCTTTCGTTAGAAAAAGTTTCTATAAATGAAACAACTATAAATGAAACTAATTGCAAACAGGAAATAGATCCTTCTAAAGCTTTGCCTGTTCAATTTACTTTAGTCGACCAACAAAACTATAATCGATTTACAATAGATACGGTGATTGAAGGGAAACGTAACAGTGAGTCTGTAGCTGTGGAGATAGGGGAGCAAAGTTTTGCAGATTATTTACGAGCAACTGGGATATTTGTCTATGTGAATAATTTAGAAATGAATGGTACTACCTCGCTTGAAGGCAAACAAGGTACTGTCGTTGTGAGGGAGAATTTTAATCCTACTGGTTCTAATAACATAGAAATACAAGCAAAGGATATTTATATTCAAGGAGACGTTGATATAACAAAGAAAGCATTTAAATTAGGGAATTCTGATAATCCAATTAGTAATATTTATATTGATGGAAATGTTAGTATAGGTAATTTTCAAGAGAAAGATCTCCCGCCGATTCGCGGATATTTACAATATACGGGTAGTCCGATAAACGAAAATTTAATCCAATCTTTTACTAGTCACTCGGCTAAACGGGTGGACAAAATCGTATTTCCATCTTTTAATAAGTTCCCTCAATTTAACGATCCAATTCAAAACGTTGGAAAGATTATTATTGCAAGTTATGCTACAGGGACTTTTTCTGTAGATAAGAATATAGAGGAGGGGATTATATTTTACCCGAATGGTACAGTAGAGTTTAAGGGTGAGATGGAGGAAGATTTTAAAGGGATTATTATAGCAGATAAGCTTGATGTAAGAGGAAATCCTACTATTAAATTTCAACCATTAACAAAGGATGATAAACTTCCATTCTAATCTAATGTCTAGATTTAAGATGTGTGAAGTGAGGAACTAACTCAAAAATCTATAAATTTTATATATGGACATAGAAACTTTACAGACAAGTATAAAACAGGCAGGTGAACAACATGGCAAAAGAACGAAAACGCCTAGGCGATTTACTCGTCGAAGCGGGAATCATTACTGAAGAGCAGCTCGAAGAAACATTGCGGGAGAAGAAGAGCGGGCAGAGGCTTGGGGATGCGCTGCTTGAGCGGGGATTGATTAGTGAGCAGCAGTTAATTGAAGTGCTGGAGTTTCAACTGGGGATTCCGCATATTAGTTTATATCGCTATCCGGTCGATGTGAGTTTGTTGAATCTTGTGTCAAAGGAATTTGCGTTTCGAAATACGCTTTTGCCGATAAAAAAAGAAGATAATCAGCTCATTGTGGCGATGAATGACCCGATGAATTATATCGCGCTCGATGATATGCGACTGTCGACAGGATTTCAAATTTCGCCAGTTATTGCAACAAAGGAAGATATTGTGTCGGCGCTTTATAAATATTACAACATGTCGGAAACGTTTGAGGATATCGAATTAGAAGGTTTGGATGACGAAGAGGATGAAGAAGCTCCGGCTGTCCGGCTGATGAATCAAATTTTGGCGGTAGGGGTTCAGCTAAAGGCGAGTGATATTCATATTGATCCGCAAGATACAAAAATACTCGTTCGTTACCGCGTCGATGGCATTTTACGGACAGAGCGAGTGTTGTCTAAAAATATCTATAATTTACTTATTTCACGTATTAAAATTATGGCAAATTTAAATATTACCGAGTCTCGTTTGCCGCAAGATGGACGAGTTAGGCTCGATGTTAATCTGACACCGGTTGATTTACGGATTTCGCTCTTGCCAACGGTGGATGGCGAAAAGGTCGTTATTCGAATTTTGGACTTAACGAGTGTGCGGATGAATCTTTCCCAGCTCGGTTTTAATAAAGTGAATGCCCAGAAGTTTATGTCGATGATTGAACGTCCATCCGGTATGGTGTTGATTACAGGTCCAACAGGATCAGGGAAAACGTCCACCCTTTATGCGGCTTTAAATCAGCTCAATACACAGGAAGTCAATATTGTCACCATCGAAGATCCAGTTGAGTATCAGCTTCCCGGCATCAACCAAGTGCAAGTCAATCAAACAGTTGGTCTCACATTTGCAGCAGGGTTGCGCTCGATTCTGCGCCAGGACCCTAATATTATCATGATTGGGGAAATTCGTGATACGGAAACAGCTGATATAGCGGTTCGTGCTTCATTAACCGGTCACCTTGTTTTAAGTACGCTGCATACGAATAGTGCGTTGCTAACGATTCCTCGTTTACTTGATATGGACATTGAACCGTATTTAGTTGTGTCTTCTCTAACTGGGGTAGTAGCACAACGGTTAGTTCGGAAAGTATGCGGCCAGTGTAAACAAGAATATCATCCAACAGAAATGGAAAAATCTTTATATCAAAAACGGGGAATAAAAGTCGATACATTATATAAAGGAGCAGGCTGCAATACTTGTCAAAACAGCGGCTACCGCGGAAGACTTGCGATTCATGAAGTGTTAACGATTGATGATACGATTCGCTCAATGATGATGAATAATAAACCGATTCAGGAGATTAAACAGTATGCGATGCGCAGCGGGATGATTTTTTTACTCGACGATGGGCTGTTAAAAGCGAAAGCAGGACTGACAACGGTAGAAGAAGTGCTGAGAGTGACGATTCAGGAGTAGGGAGGGGTCAACATGAAAGAAAAACTAGATTACTTGCTGACGGCTGCGTTTGAATTAGGAACGTCCGATATTCATTTAACCGTCGGGGTTCCTCCAATTATGAGGCTTCATGGGGAACTTAAGCAATATGGTAAGGACGTGTTAAAGCCGGTTGATACAGAAGCGATGGCTCGAGCAATTGTTCCAGAAGGCTTATGGGAGAAGCTGAAAGCGAATGGAGAACTCGATTTTTCATATAGCATTCCACAAGTATCGCGTTTTCGTGTCAATGCGTATCATCAGCGGAGCTGTTTAAGCCTTGCTATCCGGGTTGTACCGACAGAAGTTCCAACATTAGAAAAGCTGAACATGCCGAATGTGTTACGAGACATTTCTGAAAAGCCGCAAGGACTCGTGCTTGTGACAGGACCGACAGGAAGCGGGAAATCAACGACGCTGGCGGCGATGATTGATTATATTAATAAACATTTGAAACGTCATATTATTACATTAGAAGATCCGATTGAATATTTGCATAAACATGGGATGAGTATTATCGATCAACGAGAAGTCGGTTTTGATACGAGCAATTTTGCCAATGGGCTTCGTGCTTGTCTTCGTCAAGACCCAGACATTATTTTAGTAGGAGAAATGCGAGATTTAGAAACGATTTCGACAGCGATTACCGCAGCGGAAACCGGACATTTAGTGTTAGGTACGTTGCATACAACTGATGCTCCAGCGACGATTGATCGAATTATTGATGTATTTCCGCCGAATCAGCAGCCGCAAGTACGCATTCAGCTTGCTTCTGTATTAGGGGCGATTATCTCGCAGCGCTTGCTTCCGACAAAAGATCGCAAAGGACGGGTCGCAGCGACAGAAATTATGATTAATAATTCAGCGATTCGTAACTTAATCCGAAACGAAAAAATTCACCAAATCCACAGCATTATGCAAACAAGTAAATCAGCCGGCATGCATACGCTCGAGATGTCGATGAAAGAACTGATTGAAAAAGATTGGATTGATGCACAGTCAGCTGCTCCTTATTTACAAGAGGTTATGGTGTAATGGCTGTTTTTCGCTATGTAGGAAGAGATCGTACTGGGAAAAAGAAAGAAGGCAGAGTGAATGCGGAACATCGAAGAGAAGCGGTAAGTAAGCTGCGTGAAACAGGAATCGCCGTCATTCAAATTGAAGAATTAACCGGTATTTTGTATAAGGAAATCTCGTTAGGAAAGAGAAAATTAAAAAATAAAGATTTTGTTATTTATTTGCGCCAATTTTCGACGCTGTTAAAAGCTGGAATTAGCTTAGTAGAAGCAACGAAAATTCTTTCTGAGCAAACGTCTAGTAAAATATTAAAGAAAACGCTCATAGACTTGCTTCATAGTTTAGAAGCCGGTAAGCCATATTCAGATGGTGCTGAGAAGCATCCAAACGTCTTTCCTGCAATTTTTGTCAATATGATGCGTGCTGGAGAAGCAGGCGGTAACATTGATGAGATTTTAGAAAGAATGGCTGTTTATTTTGAAAAGCAATATCAAACCAGAAAAAAAGTTCAAGCGGCGATGACCTATCCTGCGACCGTTGGAATGATTACCGTTACGATTGTTATTTTTCTCTTATCGACCGTCGTTCCATCATTTCAAAAGGTATTTGCTTCGTCTGGTGCCGAGCTTCCACTCATTACTAAAATCGTTATCGGCATGGGAGGCTTTTTTCAATCGTTTTGGTGGCTGTTTGTTCTGCTTGCAATTGCTCTATATATCGGCATTCGTTTAATTCTTGAAAATCGTCAAACGAAATATTATTGGGATTATGCTCTTTTAAAGGTTCCGTTATTCGGCTCCATGCTTCAAAAAGCGCAAATGGCGCGGATGACGCGGACGCTTAGCTCTCTTTTTTCCAGCTCTGTCCCGATTTTGCAATCGTTAACTATTGTTGAGAGAATTGTTGGGAATGAAGTCATCGCTCGAGTTGTTAAAGAGGCAAGGAGTTCGATTGAAAAAGGAGAATCGATGTCTGTTCCGATGGAGAGGCATTGGGCTTTTCCGCCGATGGTCACACAAATGATTGCGGTCGGGGAACAATCCGGTTCGATTGATGTCATGCTTGAGAAAGTAGCGGATTTTTATGATATGGAAGTGGATAATGCGACGGATCAAGTGAAATCATTAATTGAACCAATGCTTATTGTGTTTTTAGCGGGAGCTGTTGGAGGAATTGTCGGAGCTATTGCGTTTCCGATGTTTAAGATATTTGAAACAGTTCAATAAATAGAAACATTTTAGTTAATTATTGTAGGTATAATGTCAGGAAATGTACAAAAAAAGACGTTGTATTTTGGGGATAAGTACCTATATAATAAAATAAAAGGTAAAGTTGGAAGCGATGAAAGATCATTCGTATGTGGGCACTTGAATGATCCGGAGCTAGTAGTGCACCCCGCCAATTTTAAGTCTTTAAAACTGGTAAACTACTAGATTTAGTGAATATTTACATACACACTACTTCTAAATAAAAAAGGGGGATAAAGGTATGAAAAAGAAATTACAAAAACTACTTAAAAACCAAAAAGGTTTGACGCTCGTTGAATTACTAGCGGTTGTTGTCATCCTAGGGATTATTGCAGCGATTGCGGTGCCAAGTATTGCGAACATCATTGATAACAGTAAGAAAGATGCGCATATTGCGAATGCTGAGCAATTGGTAGGGGCTGCAAGATTGGCTGTAGCTGCGAATGATAAAAAACTATGGGGAACTGATAATAGTGCAACAGCAGGGCAGATTACTATGCAAGAATTAGTGGATGGTGGTTATTTGGAGGCTGCTATTGAAGACCCGGATAATAATGATGAAACGCCTAGCTATGAAACGGCTTACGTCGATATTAAAACTGCAAATGATAATAAAGGTAAAGTAACATATGAAGTTTATTTAAAAGGTGACGAGAGAAGTGTTGCAAAGAGTAGTACTGCCAAGACAACTGCGGTGGCACCTTCTGATCTTACTAGAGACAATGTTGTAAACAATTAATTATTATTAAAAATAACTCCTTCCCAAAGGAGTTATTTTTTTACCCTTTCCCACATATCCAACCATCCTACTATCGAACGCCGTCGAATTTCGTTATAATAGAATCATGGATAAGTAGAGAAGAAGCAGAGGAACATGAAAATGATGATATTTATATATAGTTATTTATTAGTGCTCGGTCTTGTATTGGGGTCGTTTTATAATGTTGTCGGGCTTCGGGTTCCGGAGGGGCAGTCGATTGTAAGGCCGCGGTCACATTGTCCGAGGTGTAAGCGAACGCTTAGTACATTAGATTTAGTTCCGGTTTTATCTTTTGTCTTTTTAAAAGGAACATGCCGTGGATGCGGCAGTAAGATTTCGCCGTTTTATCCGATTATGGAGTTTGCAACGGGACTTTTGTTTATGCTGGCTTTCTATCAGTTTGGTTTGACAGGTGAACTGGTTGTCGCCTTGACGCTTATTTCACTGTTAGTCATTATATTTGTGTCGGATATTACATATATGATTATTCCCGATAAAGTGCTGTTGTTTTTTTTGCCGCTTTTCTTTCTTGAACGGTTGTTCATTCCGCTTACTCCGTGGTGGGATCCTTTAGTTGGTGCCTTTTTTGGTTTTGGTCTGTTATTGTTGATTGCGGTCATTAGCAAAGGCGGCATGGGCGGGGGCGACATTAAGCTCTTTTTTGTGATCGGACTGGCGCTCGGGTTTTCGCAAACCTTGCTTACCTTTTTGATTGCTACTTTTTTAGGAGCTGTATTTGGTGTAGGCGGGATGCTGCTTGGGAAGCATAAACGAAAAGAGCTCATTCCTTTTGGTCCATTTATTGCAGTTGGGGCTCTTCTTTCTTACTTTTATGGAGAGAACATCATTAGCTGGTATTTCTCGATGTTCATGTAGGCGGTGAAAATATGAATTTTTTACGAAGCAATAGACAGTATCCTGTTCATTTTACCATTAGCGATTCATATGTTCGTTTTGTCCAAAGTGATCGAAATCGGACGTTTCACGCGTATGGACAAAAATGTCTGCCGCCCGGTGTTGTCGTTGAAGGGCAGATTAAGGAGCGGGACACGCTTGGAATGATTGTCGATGAAATGGTGGACAATTGGAAGCTGAAAGGGAGTAAGATGTCGTTTTGCGTCCCCAATGAGTTTGTCATTTTGCGAAAAACAGTTGCCCCGCTTGAGATTATGGAAGAGGAACTGACTGGTTATTTATACATGCAATTAGGAGAGAGCATTCATTTGCCTTTTGAAGATCCACTACTCGTACCTGTTTTATTAAAGGAAACAGAGGAGAATAAAGAAGTACTTTTGATCGCTTCAAAAGAATCAGTGCTGCAAGAGTTTTCTGAGCTGTTCCGAGAATCTTCATTAAAACCGGTTGTGGCCGATTTATCCATGTTAGCCGCTTATCGCACCTATTTTCATCTTGGATTAGCAACGAATGATGAACATGTGTTGATGATTCAAATCGGTTTAAAGACGATGATTCTTTCTGTCTTTCATCAATATAAACCTGTATTTGTCCATCATTTCCGCCCATCATTCTCGGACGAGTCGTTTGAAATGGTTAAGAATAGAAGAGGGGCAGAATACTATACATGCCACGATGACGATGAAACGCTGGCAGGGCAAGCGCGTGATATTGTGATGGAAATTCAGCGTTTTATCTCTTATTATCGTTTCAATTTAACAGGTGGTAAATACGAAATTTCCAAACTATTAGTGATGGGCGACCATCCTTGTATAGAAGCTTTTTATCGGAATATGAAAGAATCGTTTGAATTTGAAATGGACGTACAATCGATGCTGCAACCGATTTTTCAAACAAAAAAAGGAACCAACATTCCTTCTGTCTATACAGAGTGTATTGGTCTTGCATTAAAGTAGGTGTCTACATGCTAGTTGATATAAATTTATTGCAGAAAAAAGAAAAGAAAGCATCCGTTTTTCTCATTTTTATTCTCGTGAGTGTCATTATTCTTGTAGCTGCAGGGATTTTTGCGTGGAAGATGTATCAAACACAAGTAGCGAAAGAAAAGCAGCTAGAGACGATGCTTGCACAATATAAAGAAGAAAAGGTATTAAAGGAACAAAGTCTATCGGAAGCCGCAAGTGATAACGGAGTGGAGCAATTGAAGGCGGCGATTGCATGGGCGGAAGAAACGGATACATCGACCTCTGTCCTTTTACAACATATCACCTCTTTATTGCCAGAAAGAGGGTATTTTATGAATTTTTCTTTTGCGGAAGGCAAGACGGCAGATTTGTCAATCCAATTCGATAGTTCACGAGAAGCTGCCTTCTATTTAAAAAGCTTGCAGAACTCCTCTTATATTGACGAAGCGGAATTATTAAGTATAGAGACAGAATCTATCTCCTCTGAAGAAGATACAGTAGAAGAAAAGAATGTATTGCCAAGATATATGGCGTCCTACCGTTTTGTTGTGAATGAAAAGGCGCTTCAAGAAGGGGAGGGATCTCCTTGACTTCTAAAACGCCTAAGCTTCTTTTGTTTATCTTAATGATGGTTGTTGTTATCGGAGGTGGACTTTATGTATACTTCCTCGACTTCCAGCCGTTGCAACAGAAGGTGAATGAATTAGAAGCAGCTATTACAAAAGAAAAGCAAGAATTGGCTATGATAGATGAAACAGGCCAATCTTCTGCGAAAAAAGAGATAGTCAATACAAGTGAGCTGCAACAAAAAATCCCTGTTCAACCTTTAACCGATCAAATTGTGTTATCTCTTGAAGAAGCGGAGGTCGCATCGGGAACGTTGATTACAAGTTTGACGTTTCAAGAAGGAGAGGGAAGCGAGCAGCAAAGTGAAGATGATCTCGGTATTGAAACAGAGACAGAGAAGACAGATGAAAGCGCGGTGAACCTTCCTGGCGGTGTGAAACAAATCCAAGCAGAAATGACGGTTATCTCTCCTTCTTATAAAGAATTAGAAACGTTTGTGAAAGAGATTGAACAGCTGCCGCGTATGGCAAAAGTGGAAAGCCTTCAATTCGCAGGTACACAGGAAGCGAGAGAGTTAGTAGTTGAACCGGAGAATCTTTCTTTTCAGGTTGTCGTTTCTTTCTATTATTATCCGGAATTAGAAGAGCTCGTTCAGCAGCTACCAAACTATGAAGCACCGCCAGCTAGTGATAAAGAAAATCCTTTATATGAACCAAAAGTAGAAATTCCACCAAAGAATGAAATGGAAAAAGGAAACATCGTAGAAAAAGACAATATCACCTACGAAGTGTTTACGTATAAAGTTCAGCCAGGCGACACGCTTTTCCGTATCTCGATGCGCTATTACAATAGCCGGGCGGGAGAAGCGTTGATTAAAAAGTGGAATAATATGACGATATTAATGGCCGAAACAACCATTGAAATTCCAGTGCCAGTGGATGGAGAAAATTGACGAAAGCTATTGTGAACAAGACGACAAAAGTCTTGTTCTTTTTTTTGATCTCTATGATAGCATGGAAAAAAATGCTGCGAAGGGGGGAGAAAACGTGGACAAGTCTAATCAAGAGAATGGGTTTACGATTAAAATTAATGGTCAAGAGAAATCATTTAAAGAACATTCGGCAGCTCCTATAGAAGAAGGGCGAACGGAAGCAGCCGCTGTCGAATCGCCAGATGAAAGTTTCGATTGGGTTCTACCAAATGAAATTATACCGGCGCCGAACCCGAAAAAGGGAAAAATTCATCCTTATCCTCAGCCACGTCGTCCGTGGAAGCTAAAGACTCCGTTTATACTAGCTATTGTAGCGATTGTTGTTGGGACAAGCCTTGGTGTTCTTGCTATTCGAACGATTACGGCAGAGCAGACTGTTACTCCACCGATAGAAGTTGAAGAAGAAACACCGGCAGTCGTACCACCAGCTGAACAAACAAGTGAAGGGGAAACGGTGCAAACCTTTTTAGTGCAGGGCGGCGTATTTAGTACAGAAGAGGCAGCAAAGGAAGTGCAGGCGACTCTTCAGGCAAAGAAACTTCCAGCCGAAGTGTTTAAGATGGAAAACGAATACTATTTATTTTTAGGTGTCGCGGAAAGTCTAGCCGCCACGAAGGAGCTTGCTCTTGAATATAAAACGAATGATGTGGATGTATTTTGGAAAGAAATCCGTTTTAAAGCGAAAATCGCAGAGGATGATGCGGCTGTAGACGTATATTCATCACTTGCGGAACTTTCTGCAGCGAAGCTTCGCAATACTGATTCAAGTGTAGACCTGCAGCAAGTCACGAAGCAGCTCAATGGAGTGCAGTTATCAGGAAACAAGGAAGGTAAGAAGCGATTAATAGAAGCTAGTGAACTATTACAAAAAAATCAAGCGAGCGAGGCTCAAGAGAAGCTGCTTCTATTTTTACAAACGATTGTCTCCTAATATTATTTTTCGGGAAATATCGCAAAGGGGGACGAATGTTCCCCTTTTTTGCGACGGCTATTTTTATAGAAGTGAAAAATTGTTTTATAAAGAAATTTGTCGAGCACTCATTTATTTGGTACGATAAAATAGTATCTCCTAATCGTAAAAGAAAGGTGTTTAACGTATATGCAACCATTGATTTTAGCTTCATCTTCCCCACGTCGTAAAGAACTTCTACAACTTCTTCAAATTCCCTTTCAAAGTATGAATGCTAATGTGAATGAAGATTTTCCAAAACAGATGAAAGCCGATGAAGTCGTTAAGGAATTAGCTTTCCGTAAAGCGTCAGCTATTGCACGTACACATTCTGATCATTGGGTCATTGGCTCGGATACGATTGTCGTTTTAAACGATACGATATTAGGAAAGCCGCTTGACCGTAATGATGCGAAAAGAATGTTAACCGAGCTGTCAGGACAAACACATGAAGTGTATACGGGTGTAGCGATTCTATTTAAGAAAAACAGCACTGTGTTTTTAGAGAAAACGAAGGTCACTTTTTGGGAGCTGTCAGAAGAGGATATTGAACAGTATCTCGATAGCGGCGAATCTTTTGACAAAGCCGGTAGCTATGGCATTCAAGGGTATGGATCATTGTTTGTAAAGCAAATTGAAGGTGATTATTTTTCGGTAGTAGGTCTTCCTGTCTCAAGACTTGCTCGTGAACTAAAGGCAATGCAAGCAAAATGGTCTTCATGCTGAAGGCTTAGTACTGGATTTGTTTCGGTGAGAAGTTATTACTTCGGCACGCTCCCTTTAAGTGGATAAAGGAGTGTGAATGCTTGATGTTAATGAGAGAATATCGAAAAGAAGAAAAGCCGCGCGAGAGGTTTTTACAAGATGGTCCGGAAAGTCTTTCTAATCAAGAGTTATTTGCTTTATTACTCAGAACAGGTACGAAGGAAGAGTCGGTTTTACAAATGGCTAACCGACTGATGGATGCGTTTGAAGAATTACGGTTGCTCAAAGAAGCATCGATTGAAGAGTTAACCGCTATTAAAGGAATTGGTGAAGCTAAGGCTATGCAGCTGTTGGCAGCTGTAGAACTCGGTAGACGCATCCATCGAGTCAATAATCAAGAACGTTATGTTATTCGCTCCCCGGAAGATGGCGCGAAGTATTGTATGGAAGAGATGCGTTTCTTAACACAAGAGCATTTCGTCTGTTTGTATTTGAATACGAAAAATCAAGTGCTCCATAAACGAACCATTTTTATTGGCAGCTTAAATGCCTCGATTGTACATCCGCGAGAGATATTCAAAGAAGCCTTTCGAAGATCTGCAGCCTCTATCATTTGTCTCCATAATCATCCCTCCGGAGATCCCGCTCCAAGTAAAGAAGATATTGAAGTAACGAAAAGGCTAGTCGAATGTGGTAAGATAATAGGGATTGACCTATTAGATCATCTTATTATCGGTGAACATAAATATGTGAGTTTAAAGGAAAAAGGTTATTTATGACACTATCAAAATTTTTGTCAATAGGATATAATGTTGTTTGTGATTTTTAAAGAGGAAACTTTTTCAAAGTTAATTATTTTGGGAAGATTGACAAGCTTTCATTGACCTTATATAAGAGCATTTTTTTTTACGAAAGGGAGATACGGAAATGTTTGGAATTGGTGCGCGAGATATTGGAATTGACTTAGGAACAGCAAATACGCTTGTTTATGTAAAAGGAAAAGGAATTGTAGTACGAGAGCCGTCTGTTGTTGCTGTACAAACAGATACGAAACAAATTGTCGCTGTTGGGAATGATGCGAAAAACATGATTGGACGAACTCCGGGAAATGTTGTGGCTCTTCGTCCGATGAAAGATGGTGTAATTGCGGATCATGAAACGACAGCTGCAATGCTAAAATATTACATGAAGGAAGCGCAAAAAAAAGGTGTGTTTGGTAATAAACCTTATGTAATGATTTGTGTACCATCTGGGATTACAGCAGTAGAACAGCGTGCGGTTATTGATGCAGCAAGACAAGCAGGTGCACGTGATGCTTATCCGATTGAAGAACCATTTGCAGCGGCAATTGGTGCGGATTTGCCTGTTTGGGAGCCTACAGGCAGCATGGTTGTTGATATCGGTGGGGGAACGACAGAAGTTGCGATTATTTCTCTAGGAGGAATCGTAACAAGCCAATCCGTTCGTGTTGCGGGTGATGAAATGGATGAAGCGATTGTCGCGTATATTCGTAAACATTATAATTTAATGATTGGTGATCGTACATCTGAAGCGATTAAAATGGAAATCGGTTCTGCTGGCGACACAACAGGCATCCCGAACATGGAGATTCGTGGTCGCGATTTATTAACAGGGTTACCAAAAACGATTGAAATTACGGCAGAAGAAATTTCACAAGCTTTACGTGATACGGTATCAGCAATTGTAGAATCGGTCAAAAATACATTAGAAAAAACACCGCCAGAGCTTGGTGCGGATATTATGGATCGCGGAATTGTTTTAACCGGCGGTGGAGCATTATTGCGAAATTTAGATAAAGTAATTAGCGCGGAAACACAAATGCCTGTGATCATTGCAGAAAATCCATTAGACTGTGTAGCTATTGGAACAGGTAAAGCGTTAGATCATATTCATTTATTTAAAACAAAATCAAAAGATTCTCGCTAACTATATTAGTACTGTTTGGATAAAAATAAGATTAACTATCTTCGGAAGGCAAGGCTGTAACTGCACATTTCTATAAGGTCATATTCGGTTTTTTGTTACACGCTGTAGGATCAGCTATACACATGAAAGGTGAACGAATGATTACGATAGGTAAATGTGTTTGATGTAGAGGAAGTCGGCTCGAAATTTTGGTAAAGAGCCGATTTTTTTATGGTATTAGGAAACGATGAGCTGCTTTAGGCAGTCGCCTAAAAAGGAGTGCAGCTGTGTTCAATACTAGGCCCTTCAAGTTGTCTAACCAGTCGATGAAGTGAAAATTCACCTTCTGGTTTTTCAGCACTTGTCGCCAATAGTCGGGCGCCTTGTGCTTTCTTAGTAAACTAAAGTAAATTGAGGTGTAGACACCATGCCACAGTTTTTTAATAAAAAACTTCTTCTCTTACTGATTAGTATTATTGTTCTCGTGGCATTGATTGGGTTCTCATTAAGAGAGAGAGAAGAATTAAGTTGGCCCGAGCAGTTTTTAAAAGATACAACGGGTTGGTTTGTGAATGTATTTAATAAGCCTGTATCGGCTGTGACAGGTTTTTTTGGGGACTTAAGTGATCTTCAAAATACATATGAAGAAAATCAAAAATTAAAAGAGCGCCTCGATGAGTATGTTTTATTAAAAACACAAGTTCAGGATTTAAAAGAAGAGAATCAAGAACTGCGCGAAATTTTGAAAAAAGAAGATGATTTAAAGCAATACTCATCGATTCATGCCGCGGTCATTGGGCGTAATCCAGATCGTTGGCACGAAATCCTGACGATTAACCAAGGGAAAATAAATGGTGTCGAAAAGGATATGGCTGTTATAACGGCAACAGGTTTAATTGGAAAGGTTAAAAATGTTGGGCAATTCTCAGCTTCCGTTCAATTATTAACATCTATGGATACAGCCAATCGAGTTTCCGCTTATGTTCAAGGCGATAAAAAAGCATTTGGGTTGATTGAGGGCTTCGATGAGAAAACAAATCTGTTATTAATGAATAAGATTCCTTACAATAAAAAAATCAAAAAAGGTTCTTACGTTGTAACATCTGGTTATGGCGGCGTATTTCCTAAAGGATTGTTAATCGGAAAAGTAGTGGATGTAAAGGTGAATCAATATGGGTTGAATCAAACTGCTTATCTTGAACCCTCGACCGATTTTTATGATATTAGTGATGTAATCGTTGTGAAACGGAATGTAGCTAATCAAATAGAAGAAATTCAATTGGAGGAGGAAGAAGAGTGAAGCATTTCATCCTTTCTCTGATTGCATTGATTTTCTTTGTCTTCGATAGCATTTTTGCACAATTGTTTGCCAGTGAGTTGTTCGGCAAAGGAAATATCTTAGTTCCACATTTTATGATGGTATTTATCTTTTTTCTAACCATTTTTGGTTCAAGAAGATATGGTATGATTTACGGAGCAGCTCTTGGACTTGCTTATGATGTTGTGTATACAGAAATTCTCGGGATTTTTATGTTTTTAATTCCTTTTTTAGCGTACTTGATGGCTAAGTGTATGAAAGTCCTGCAATCTAATTGGTTGATTGTCATTGTCATATCGACTGTATTTATTGCGATTTCGGAAATGATTGTTTATGAAATGAACGTAATTATGTCGTTTGCTGCATTAACCTTTGCGGAATTTGCAGAGCGGAGATTGTGGCCAACTGCATTGTTGAATTTAGTGTTTATTATCGCAAGTTATTATCCAATCCAAAAACTTATTCGAAAAATTGTGACAAAAAGTGAAATGGAGTCTTGAATTTTTCTGCTTTTACCAAGTGAGAAAAAGGAAAAATGTTTTCTTGTGTCGAATTATATTTCATTGAGGTGAAACAAACGTCATGAATAAAAGGATTCAGCAAAATGTAATGATAAAAGGGACAAAAGACGGGTTTATGCTTCATCTCGATGATTCTTGTTCCTTTTCCGAATTGTTAAAAGAACTAGCAGCGAAGCTATCTGAGAATTATCAGTTTCAAGAAAATGATCCCGTTCTTTCTGTGAAGCTGCATACAGGTAATCGCTATTTAACTCCAGAACAAGAGAACCAAATAAAAGAGGTTATTCATAAACAGAAAAAACTAACGGTTTCAGATATTCTTTGTAATGTTGTGACGGTAGAAAAAGCAAAGCGTTGGAAAGAAGAGAATCAAGTGACGACGCTTAATAAAGTTGTTCGTTCCGGACAAATTATAGAGGTCCCGGGTGATTTATTATTGATTGGTGATGTGAATCCTGCTGGTACGGTTCGAGCAGGGGGCAGCATTTTTATTATGGGGCAATTGAAGGGCATTGCTCATGCTGGTTTTTATGGGAATAATCAAGCAGTTATTGCGGCATCTGTTATGATACCTGCACAATTGCGGATTGCGGACCAAATAAACGTAGCACCTGATCAGAAAAAAGGTCATGAAGTGAAATGTGCTTTCATGAATGATGATGAAGAAATTATTATAGATAAGCTACATGTACTGAGAAAATATAGACCAAATTTTAATAGATTAGAAGGGGGACTCTAATCGTGGGAGAGGCAATCGTAATTACATCTGGAAAAGGCGGCGTTGGGAAAACAACTACGTCTGCCAATTTAGGGACATCATTAGCTCTTCTAGGCAAAAAAGTTTGCTTAATTGATACAGATATTGGTCTGCGAAACTTAGATGTTATTCTGGGACTAGACAATCGTATTATTTACGATTTAGTAGATGTTGTAGAAGAGCGTTGTAAGATTCATCAAGCGCTTATTAAAGATAAACACTTTGAAGATTTATTATATTTGCTTCCTGCACCGCAAACGCGTGATAAATCAGCCGTTAATGAAGAACAAATGTGTAAGCTTATTAACGATTTAAAGCCAGATTATGATTATATTATCATCGATTGTCCAGCGGGTATTGAACAAGGGTTTCGCAATGCGATTGCGGGAGCAGATAAGGCGATTATTGTGACAACTCCGGAAAGACCGGCGGTGTATGACGCGGACCGTATTATCGGGTTGTTAGAAAAAGAAGAGCATATTGAGGCTCCTAAATTAATTATTAATCGCATCCGTGGTCATTTGCTTAATGAGGATGAAGAAATGGATATTAACGGTGTGACCGATTTTTTGAAAGTCGATTTACTAGGTATTATTCCTGATGATGATCAAGTCATTGTTGCGGCCAATAGAAAAGAGCCAATTGCTTATGACCCTAATAATCGAGTGTCGATTGCTTATCGAAACATAGCTCGCCGTATTTTAGGCGAGTCTATTCCATTGACGCCGATTGGTGAAGAACGAAAAGGCTTTATTGCAAAAGTGAAGAAATTTTTCGGTGCGCGTGTATAGTTTGCATGTACTCTATATACATATAAGAGGCTGTTTTGAGAGCCTCCTTTCGCATGGTAAGTGAATAATGAGGCATGAACTTTATGCCGGATTTTCTATCGTGTTCATGAAGAAAGCGTGATTAAAAGGTCGAGTGCAGGACCTTTTGAATCACGCTTTTTTCTATTATAGAATCATTGAATGGTGGTTAAGTGCTTAGCCCTTAAGGTCGCGTTCTACCGAGACGATGGAGGGCTTTCACCTCTAGCCCCTTAAGCTGCTTTGGAGGCTGACTAAAGCGTTGTCCTAAAGGCTATGTGAAAAGGTGGGCAGATGCAAAAGGATTCTTTAAGCAGCTGTGTTTTCATCATTGGTTTACAGGTATACTCCGGACAAGTTCATCATAAGTTTGTTAAAGAAGCTTGGGATTTGCAAGGGGGAGATGGCGGAATGGATAATCGCAGAAAAAATATCCGTGATCGAATTGAAAAGCGACGGAAAATCAGTGAACGAAAGACGGAAGGTGCTTGGAGGCATGTGGATAACCATGATGAAGATTTGTACACATATACAGCCTATGAGAGTAGTCCGGATCATCCACTGTTTAAAAAGGAATATTTTCTCTTTAAAATGTTAGCAGCTGTTTGTTTGTTTTTAATTATAGCGGTTATCTTTAAGCATCCGTCACAGCAATTGGATACAGCAAGAGATTACGTTTCTAAGACGATGGAACAAGATTTTCAATTTGCCTCGATTTCTAGCTGGTATGAATCGACTTTTGGGAAGCCAATCGCTTTTTTGCCACAGGAGAAAGAGAAAGAGAAAGAGAATGAAACAGAAACGGTTGATGAATCGTATGCACTGCCTGCCACGGCTAAAATTACACAAACTTTTGAGACAAATGGAGAAGGGATTATTGTTGAAACAACGAAGGGCTCGATGGTATCAGCAATCAATGAAGGGTTTGTGACATTTGCTGGGGTGAAGGAAGGGATTGGGAAAACGATTATTGTTCAACATGAAAATAAAAGTGAGTCATGGTATGGACAATTAGAATCGTTTGATGTGGGCTTATATGAGCCGATTAAAAAAGGGCAACAAATCGGACAGGTTACAGGAAGTGAAGATGGTTCGAAAGGAACGTTTTATTTAGCAATTAAAGAAAATGGAGCTTTTATTGATCCAAAACAGGTGATTTCCTTTGAATGAGTATGGAAAACTGCTGCTCAAAATCAACGTGCATCCAACGCTTTGGTTTGTTGTCGGCATTTCGGTTCTTACAGCTCATTTTATAGAAATGATGATGCTTCTTGTGATTGTATTCGTTCATGAAATGGGGCATGCTGTTTGTGCCCAATATTTTAAATGGAGGATTAAGTCCATTCAGCTGCTGCCATTTGGTGGTACGCTCGAAACAGAGGAGTATGGAAATAAAAGTTTAAAAGAAGATATAGCGGTTGTTCTTGCAGGCCCCTTGCAGCATATTTGGTTAATTGGAGGAGCGTATATTCTTTATCTGCTCTCTTTTCTTTCCTATGACGTCTATCAGGTATTTTTTCATATGAACATTATTTTATTCTTATTTAATCTACTTCCGATTTGGCCCTTAGATGGAGGACGTTTACTTTTTAACGGAATAGCTTTATATGTTTCCTTTCTTGAGGCGCAGAAATATACGCTTTATATATCTGCTATTTTTGCCGTTCTTGCTTTTGTAATATGGATGGTCCTTGATCCTCTTAACTTAAATGCATGGATGATTGCTTTCTTTCTTAGTATTTCGCTTTTACTTGAATGGCGTCAGCGTTATTATGCTTTTATACGCTTCTTACTTCAACGGCACTATGGGCATAGTAAAGACTTAATGACATTGAAGCCGATTAGAGTGGATGTTAATGAACCCATCTATAAAGTGTTAGAGCTATTTCAACGTGGATGTAAACATTCTATTATTGTGATGAAAAATGGCAAAGAAAGCGGCACATTAGATGAGACAGAGCTTTTATATGCTTATTTTTCTCAGAAAAGGACAGAAGATAAAATCGGTGACCTGTTATATTCTTATTAAGTATGGTATCCTTTCTTCAAAATAGAGAAAGGATTTTTTTATGAAAAAAATAATTGCCAACTTGTCGTCGCGTGAAAAGCGATATGTGGTGTTGGAGCAAAATGAAGTGATGAAAATAGAGAGCATGCCGCCAAATCAATTGAGTGCGGTAGGCAATATATATATGGGAAAAGTAGCGAAAGTTCTGCCCGGCATGGATGCGGTATTTGTCGATTACGGGGCAGAGAGGCATGGCTTTCTCCACCGAGACGAATTACCGGCTTTTCAGCTTGCGGATAAACCATTGAAAGGAGGAACAATCAGTCAGTATATCCGTCAAGGAGAGAAGCTGCTCGTACAGGTAAAACGAGACGAGACAGGAAATAAAGGGGCTAAGTTATCAGGCTTGATTGAGCTGTCATCTCCATCTTTAGTATACATAGCGGGCTTAGATTATGTCGGTGTTTCGAAAAAGTTTCAACATGAAGACCGGCAAAAGTATTGGAGAAACCTAGCTTTTCAACATAAGAACCAAGATGAAGGACTTATTATTCGGACATCCATGGAGAATCAAAGTGAGGAGTCTTTTGTTCACATACTGCGCACCCTTCGCGAACAGTATAATGAGTTACATAAACAGGCTCGCGCTTTAAAACATCCTGGATTAGTGCTGCAAAAGGACACATTCATCGAATTATTGTTAGCTGAGATGGACAAAGGAGAGCAGGGAGAAATTATTTTGGATGATTTTAATCTGTATCAGGAGCTGTCTAAACAAGCTTCAAGCGGTGGCGGGATATGGAAAATTTTATATGAGGCAGGGCCGAAAAATATTTTTTCCGAGCATCACCTTGATATTCAGTTGTCCAAGGCAATGAAGAAAATCATTTGGCTTGAGAATGGCAGCTATTTAATTTTTGAAGAAACAGAAGCCTTCACAGTGATTGATGTAAATACCGGGAAATTTACTGGTAAAACTGAAAAAGAAGAAACGTTATTTCAAACGAATCTTCTAGCTGCGAAAGAAGTAGCTAGACAGCTTCGTCTTCGCAATATTGGCGGGATTGTACTCATTGATTTTATTAATATGGACAGCCGGCAGCATCAGCAAGAAGTGATGAAGTTGATGAAACAGGAGACGGTGAAGGATGACAGGCGTGTCAAAGTCATTGGTTTTACAGAACTCGGCATTCTACAATTGACTCGAAAGCGGACTTCTCCTTCTCTATATGAAAGAACCACTGTTAACTGTACAGTTTGCGGCGGCAGCGGAAAAGTTCTAAGCCCAGAAACAGTTGCTTTTCAATTAGAACGAGAATTAATGGAACATCGAAAAACGGATGATGAAGCGGTATGGGTGGAAGTGAATCAAGCGGTTGCGGATGTTTTATTAGGAGAAAAAGAAATCTACCGCCCCATTTTAGAAGAAGCGATTGCGAAAAAGCTTGTTCTTTCGATTAGCAGTACGCCGCTGAATCAATATCATATTAAACGGTTCGGGAGCTATCAGGAAATTTATGAAGCGTCTCGTTTAACATATTGACAAATAGTTTGCTTGCATGGTAGACTTGTAACGTTATGTTTGTAGCACCCGTGCTACAACCGCTCATATCAGGTTTTAAGTTTTATTTTATGTAAAACGCCTGTACATGGCGAGTCTGAGACATTCAAGGAGGTGCAGGTATGTACGCAATTATTGAAACTGGCGGTAAACAAGTAAAAGTAGCAGCTGGTGAAGCAGTTTACATCGAAAAAGTAAACGCAGAAGCAGGCGAAACTGTTACATTTGACAAAGTTTTATTCGTAGGTGGCGAAAACGTGAAAGTTGGTGCTCCATTCGTGGAAGGCGCTACTGTAACGGCTAAAGTTGAAAAACAAGGTCGTCAAAAGAAAATCACGGTTTTCAAATACAAAGCGAAGAAAAACAATCGTAAAAAACAAGGTCATCGTCAACCATACACTAAAGTTGTAATTGAAGCAATCAACGCGTAAGGCTGATTTAAGATGATTAAAGTAACCTTTAATGTTCCCGATGAACGAATTACTTCGTTTACAATGAGTGGACATGCTGATTTCGCTAAAAAAGGTTCCGATATTGTTTGCGCTGGTGCATCCACTGTTTCATTTGGAATGGTGAATGCAATTATGTCCTTAACGGATGTAGAACCAGAGATTGAGTTAGGCAAAGATGGTGGATATCTTTGCTGTGTGATTCCGGAGAATCTTTCAACGGAATCCGAAGAAAAGGTACAGCTTCTTTTAAATGCCTTGCTTATATCATTGCAAACTCTTGAACGTGATTATGGTAAATACATTCAAATTACTCTTAGTAAATAGGAGGTGGAACATATGTTAAGATTAGATCTTCAGTTCTTCGCATCGAAGAAAGGGGTAGGTTCTACAAAGAACGGTCGTGATTCACAAGCTAAACGTTTAGGCGCTAAGCGTGCGGATGGCCAATTCGTTTCTGGTGGTTCTATCCTTTACCGTCAACGCGGAACAAAAATCTATCCAGGTGAGAACGTAGGCCGTGGTGGAGACGATACTCTATACGCAAAAGTAGACGGTGTTGTACGTTTCGAGCGTTTCGGACGTGACCGCAAAAAAGTAAGCGTATATCCAGTTGCACAAGAAGCATAATTGCATCTTTGAAATTAGGATGACTCAAAAGGGTCTGATTCCTTCTACTGATAATATATATCGCGATATTGTTGGATATATATTGCTTAGATGGAATCGGCCCTTTATTTTTTATTTTGACTTTGTTCAATCATAGTGTTGGTGACACAATTGTTGGTGAAAATGAGCCGGAAATCAATAGTGCCTTACAACAAAGCCTTAATTTTTGCTCTACCATCGTCCAAAGAATTCAAAGGAGCAAGATTTGGTTTTTTTGGACGGGGGCATTCATGTCATTTATGAACGAGTATTCATGACCAGACTTGTGCATTTTTGATATACTGGTAAATAGCAGCATGATAGAGCTTGAAGAGAAGTTTTTGTCCGGAATTAATGGGAGTGAGTGCTCTGTTAGAGGCAAGCTTTATGAAAGTTCCATTGATTCAACTGATACTCTAAGGAGTGAAATTTCATGTTATCATACATTGAAGGTGTTAATAATGGATAAAAGTTGGACAACTGTCGAAGTACTTCGACAAACGCGGCATGATTGGTTAAATAAAATCCAAATTATTAAAGGCAATTTGGAATTAAATAAGATTGATCGTGTAAAAGGGTTTATTGAAGAGATTATTATTGAAACGCAGCAAGAAGCTCGGCTTTCTAGTTTAAATATGCCGAAATTTAGTGAACTGCTAATGACGGCAAATTGGGAAAATTGGGCGTTCAATTTTGAATATGAAATCGTAGATGTTTTTGAAGCATCTGAATCCATGGATGAATTGATGTATCAATGGACGAGAAGCTACTTTCAGTTATTAGGAGAACAGTTAAATCCGTTTACTGAAAATATGCTTACGATAGAGATTTCTAAAAAAGAAAGCAGAAATATGTGTTGTTCTTTTCATTTACAAGGCAAGCTAAAAGAGCAGGACACTGTGACAAAGTTTCTGACTAATTCACTAACAGAGCAGCAAACAGTTAATGTGCAATCGTTGAGTGAAGAGGAGCTTTTTTTCACAATGGACGTGAGGTTTGAATAAGAAATGACGCATACAGCAAGATAGTACATATAGAAAACAAGGAAGTGATAGCATGTTTGTCGATCAAGTCAAAGTGTTTGTAAAAGGTGGAGACGGCGGTAACGGAATGGTTGCATATCGTCGTGAAAAATATGTACCGAAAGGTGGCCCAGCAGGCGGAGATGGGGGCAACGGAGCGAACGTTGTGTTTGAAGTAGAGGAAGGCTTACGAACATTAATGGATTTCCGTTATCAACGTCATTTTAAAGCACCGCGTGGCGAACATGGGATGTCGAAAAATCAACATGGTCGAAATTCACAGGACATGGTTGTGAAAGTTCCACCAGGTACGGTTGTCATTGATGATGATACGAAAGAAGTTATCGCTGATTTAGTGGAGCACGGACAACGTGCCATCATTGCTAAAGGTGGTCGAGGCGGTCGAGGGAATTCCCGTTTTGCTACACCAGCTAACCCTGCTCCAGAGATTGCTGAAAATGGTGAGCCAGGGCAAGAGCGCTATATTGTAATGGAATTAAAATTACTTGCTGATGTAGGTTTAGTTGGTTTTCCAAGTGTAGGGAAATCGACATTATTATCTGTTGTGTCAGCGGCGAAGCCAAAGATTGCTGAATATCACTTTACGACGATTGTGCCGAATTTAGGTGTAGTTGAAACAGAAGATAATCGAAGCTTTGTTATGGCTGACCTGCCAGGTTTAATTGAAGGGGCATCGGAAGGTGTTGGACTCGGTCACCAGTTTTTACGCCATATTGAAAGAACGAGAGTCATCGTTCATGTGATTGATATGTCTGGTCTTGAAGGTCGCGATCCTTACGAGGACTATCAAACGATTAACAAAGAGCTGCAGGAATATAACTTGCGTTTAACCGAGCGTCCGCAAATTATTGTGGCAAGTAAAATGGATATGCCAGATTCAGAAGAAAATTTAGCGGTATTTAAAGAGAAATTACAAGAAGATTATCCGATTTTCCCAATTTCAGCTTTAACACGAGAAGGAATTCGGGAGCTGTTGTTTGCGATTGCAGATAAGTTAGAAGAGACACCAGAATTCCCGCTTGATCATGATGAAGATGAAGATAAAGGGGTTCATCGAGTATTATATAAACATGAAACGCAACAAGATGAGTTTGACATTACGCGCGAGCCAGATGGCAGCTTTGCTGTTTCTGGATTTAAAATCGAGCGTCTATTTAAAATGACGGATTTCAGTCGTGAAGAATCTGTTCGCCGTTTTGCAAGACAGCTTCGTTCATTCGGAGTGGATGAAGCCCTTCGTCAAAGAGGAGCAACAGATGGTGATATTGTTCGTATTTTAGAGTATGAATTTGAATTTGTTGATTAATAACGGTTAGGCAGAGGGGGAAGGTAAGTGAACGGCATTGATAAGAAGTTTTTCCTCGTTCGCGAAGATGTCCTTCCAGAGGCCATGAAGAAAACGTTAGATGCTAAGGAAATGCTTGAACGCGGTAAAGTAGAATCTGTGTGGGAAGCGGTTCAGCGTGTGGATCTAAGTCGAAGTGCTTTTTATAAATATCGCGATACGGTATTTCCCTTTCATACAATTGTGAAAGAAAAGTTGATTACGCTCTTCTTTTATCTTGAAGATCGTTCAGGCACTTTGTCAGAGTTATTACGAGTCGTTGCGTTGTCTGGCTGCAACATTATGACGATTCACCAAACGATTCCTTTGCAAGGACGTGCCAATGTTACGCTTTCTTTAAATACGGCTGGAATGACGATGGACATTGATGAATTACTTACCACATTTCGAAAAATGGAGTTTGTTGAAAAAGTTGAAATATTAGGAAATGGTGCGTAATGATGGAGCCCGTGCATATCAATTGTACGGGCTTTTTTGCGTATAAAGAAGAAAGGGTAGATAATTGTACGGGGTTAAAGTATTGCAAAAAGTCTGAAAATAGCATAAAATAAAGGGATATATCTAATGGTAAATAACGATAACAGACCTGTAAATAGGGCAAATAGCTATATTGTCGTGAAAAAAAAGGAGAGTTTTTAGATGTCGCACAAAATTGCTTTTCTCGGACCTAAGGCTACATTCACAGATTTAGCGGTCTCTCGGCTTTTTCCGAATGAATTAAAAATGCCAAAGGCTACGATTCCAGATTGTATCGATGCTGTTCAAGAAGGAGAGGCTGATATTGCTGTTGTTCCGATTGAGAATGCATTAGAAGGTTCCGTCAATATTACAATTGATTACTTAATTCATGAGGTTCAGCTTCCGATTCAGGGAGAAGTGATTACACCGATTCAACAGCATTTTATGGTGCATCCAGAGCAGGCTGTAGCTGGTTTTAAACCAGACATGGTTTACTCACATCCGCATGCTATTGCACAGTGTCATAAATTTTTACATAAGGAATGGAAAGGTATTCCATGTGAAGAAGTGACATCAACAGCAGCGGCAGCGAAAATGGTTAGTGAGCAACCGGAACGAAAGATTGCTGCGATTGCGAATGAATTAGCGGCTGAGGAATATGGATTAACGATTGTTCAACATAATGTTCATGATTATTCTTATAATCATACGAAGTTCATCGTCGTGTCGAAGGAGAGTGTCGACTATAAAGGACATGTAACCGTTAATCGAGGGTGGAAAACGACGCTGATGGTGATGCTTCCTGCCGATCATTCCGGGGCCCTTCACCAAGTGCTTTCGGCGTTTGCGTGGCGCAAATTGAACTTATCCAAAATTGAATCCCGCCCAATGAAAACGGGATTAGGAAATTACTTCTTTATTATTGATGTGGAAATGGCGCTCGATGAAGTGCTTATTCCAGGTACTATTTCTGAATTAGAAGCACTTGGTTGTAAGGTTTCTATTCTTGGAAGTTATCCGAGCTTCGCTGTGGAGACAGCTGTGAAGATGAGATAGGGAAAACCCTCATTCGTATTGAATGGGGGTTTCTAAATCTACTCCACAAGAATATTAGCTTTTTTTAAGACAGCTTCCGCTTCATCTAACAGCTCTTCTGATGGTGCGCTTAATGTATGAAGATGAATGCCATCGGTTAGTTCTAGCAAATAGGAAGCGTTTGTTTCTGACATTTTAGTAAGAAATTGTTGAACGTCTTTGCGGCTGCTAACCATAATAGACGCTGTTAAATCGCCGTATATAGGATGTTCAATGCTCACATTTTTAACAGTTACCCCGATATCAACAAGTAAGTTCAGCTCCTCCTCTGTACGTGAAGGTTCATGGTGACAGGCAACGGTACGCTCATAATTTTGTGTTTTGTTTGCTGTATGCATATATAAATAGCCTTGGCTTGTTGCAATAATCGGTTCATTTCGGGCTTTTAGAAGTGTGATGTCACTTACAATTACTTGTCGGCTAACATTAGCTTGTTTTGAAAGCTCACTTCCTGTAATAGGTCGGTCACTTGATTGGAGAATGTGCAGTAGTTGCAATCGTCTTTCTTCACCGAGTAACTTTTTTTTTGTATCCATGTAATCTCTCCTCAATGTTTAAAAACGAATAATTATTTTATTGTATCACAGTCTGAATAAAGTTTTCGGCTAATTTTTTCACATCTGCTTCTGTCGTCATTTTGCCAAATGACAGGCGAATAAGCTGATGTGCTTCCTCAACGGTTTTCCCCATAGCAAGCATCATTTTGGAAGGCTCCTGCTTATCAATCTGGCAAGCACTTCCTGTAGAAATAGCTAATCCACGTCGATTTAATTCAATCATTATATATTGTCCTTGCAGTCCTGAGCAGGTTAACGCAAGAATATGCGGCAGCTGGCTTCTTTTTGATTCTATGACTTCAAAGAGTACGTTCGATTCATGCAGCAGCTCAATGAATTGCGTACGTAAGGTGGATATACGTGCTAATTCCTGATCGAGCTGGTCTACTAGCTTTGTAGCAGCTGTCACAAAAGCGGCAATTCCTGGCACGTTGACAGTACCAGCTCGAAAGCCATATTCATGTGTCACATTTGGAAGCGCCGGTTTTAGTTTATGTTTATTGGGAAAAATAACCGCTCCGACACCTTTTGGACCATATACTTTATGGCTGGAGATTGCCATGCTGTCACAAGCTCTGCTAATCGATTGTAGTGGCAGTTTAGCGAAAGATTGGACACAATCGACATGAAGAAAAGTATCTCGGTTGTGTAAGATTGTTCGTATATTTTCAATTGGTTGTCCGACTCCTGTTTCGGAATTAACGTGTTGAACGATGACGAGGCATGTTTGTTCCGAAAGCTGGGTTTCTAAATAATCGAGATCTATTGTGCCATCTTGTAGATGCTCAAGGTACGTAATATGATAGCCGTTGTTTTTAAGTTTTTCAACATATTGATAGATGGAGGCATGCTCCGCTTGGCTAACTAATATATGGTTTTTATGTGGATGTTTAGATGACAATAAGGTGTCAATCGCAAGTACATTGCTTTCAGACCCGCCGCTTGTAAAAATCACATGCTCTTTTTCAACGTGTAGTAGTGCAGCGAGCTGTTGACGTGATACATCAAGCAGCTTGGCGGACTGGGAGCCGCAATCATGAAGGCTGCTTGAATTTCCATAAAACTGCTGTGAAGCATCTATCCATACTTTTAAAGCATCAGAATCAATTGGTGTTGTTGCTGCGTAGTCAAAATAAATCAAAATGGTCACATCCACTTCATAGTGTAGGATTAGTTTATAGAGAATGGTTATCTTTCCTAATGCCGCTATTTAACAGGTCTATTTTAAAAAACTCTTGATTATAGTTTAATAATGTGTAAATATATGTGTCAAGACACTTGTTAAATCAAGGAGCGGTAAAAATGAATAAAATGGAAGTCATTATCGTCGGCAGTGGAATTGCAGCATTAAAAACGGCAATAGAAGCGAGTGCAACCAAACATGTGATGCTTATCACAAAATCTAAGCTTCGTCATAGCAACTCGTATTTAGCACAAGGTGGAATTGCCGTCGCTATGTCTAAAGAGGATACACCGATTTCCCATAGAGAAGATACGATTCAAGCAGGCCGTTATTATAACAATGCAAAAGCAGTAGAAGCATTAGTGCAAACAGCTCCTGTTGCCATTTCAGAACTAATAGCATCTGGGATGGAATTTGATCGTAATCCAGAAGGACATCTTATGCTCGGGATGGAAGGTGCTCATAGTGAGCGTAGAATTCTTCATAGTCATGGTGATGCAACTGGAAAGTACATCATCGAGCATTTGCTTAGAGAGTTGGCTCTTTCAAAGGTGGAAGTGATGGAAGATGCAGCAGTCGTTGAGCTCATAATGGGGGATGATACTTCCTGTATTGGTGTTAAGATAGTGGATCATGAAGGCCATCTTCAAACGATGTATGGTGAACATATTGTGTTAGCAACTGGCGGATGTGGGTCATTATTTCAGTTCACGTCTAATGCCAATACCGTATCTGGAGACGGAATTGCTCTAGCTCTTAAAGCGGGAGCACGTATTCGTGATATGGAGTTTATTCAATTTCATCCGACTTTATTATATTGTAACGGCAAAACCCAAGGGCTTGTATCTGAAGCCGTTCGTGGTGAAGGAGCAAAGCTTGTAACAGCATCAGGAAAAGCGATTATGAAGGATGTTCATGCTTTAGCAGATTTAGCGCCACGCCATATTGTCGCGCAAACGATTTACTCCTATATTGAACGTGGAGAAAACGTGTATTTAGATATTTCGATGATTTCTAATTTTAGCGAGCGTTTTCCAACAGTCGCTGCCCTTTGCTTAAAAAATGGAATCCATCTTGAAGAAGGAAAAATTCCTGTAGCTCCCGGCAATCATTTTTTAATGGGCGGAATTGAAACGGATGGGAAAGGGCGAACTTCTGTCGAAGGTTTATATGCCGTTGGAGAAGTCGCTTGTACAGGTGTTCATGGTGCCAATCGTCTTGCTAGCAATTCACTATTAGAGGGGTTAGTTTTTGGGAGTACTCTCGGTCGCTATTTGCAGCAAGCTCCCCAAAGGGTATTACCTCAAGAAAAGAAAACGTTAAAAAAGACCAGTCCTGGTTTAATCAGATTGCCTGAATTAGCGGATATTCAAAAGCATCTTATGCATCATGCGGGTATTGTTCGGAATGCGAAGGATCTTGGCCGCTTAAAAGCCTGGTTGGAATCATTTCAGATTGATTGTTTGCTCGAGCTAGCATGTGAGGATGTTTCAATCCATGAGTTAGCAAAAGCGAATGCGATTATTGTCTCATGGTTGATTGCTGAATCGGCATTAGCAAGGCAAGAAAGCAGAGGTGGTCATTTCCGAAGTGATTATCCAATGGAAAATGATGCGGTTTGGCTGGATATTTCCATAATATTAGATCGTCATGAAGTAATGAAACGTTTGAAAGGAAGCGTTGTATATGAATTTATTAAAGCTTAGGCAATTATTAGAGCAATTCTTTATTGAAGATATCGGCGAACGCGATGTGACGAGCGACACTTTATTTCCAGTTGAATCACAAGGTACGTTAACATTTTTGGCAAAAGAAGCTGGTATTTTCTCAGGAGGAGATGTCATTAAAACAGGCTTTACGATGTTAGATTCAACCATTGAAATTGAGTTGTTTGTAAGAGATGGTGAATCGTTTGAAGTTGGTCAAAAGCTTGCGCAAATGACGGGGAGTATGGCCGCTCTTTTGAAGGGAGAGCGAGTGGTGCTGAATTTAGTCCAACGAATGTCGGCCATTGCGACAGAAGCTAATAAAGCAGTGCAAATATTAGCTGGAACGAAGACGAAGCCTTGTGATACAAGAAAAACAACACCGGGTCTACGTATGTTAGAGAAGTATGCAGTTCGATCTGGCGGGGCTTTCAATCATCGCTATGGCTTGTATGATGCGGTTATGATTAAAGATAATCATATTTCCTTTGCAGGTTCGATTACAAAGGCTGTTGAGATAGTTAAAGCGAAGCTCGGTCATACAGTTAAAATTGAAGTCGAAACAGAGTCAAAAGAGCAAGTGATTGAAGCGGTCCAGGCTGCTGCTGATATTATTATGTTTGATAATCGAACGCCAGAGGAAATTAAACAATTTGTTCAATTAGTTCCGCCTCATATTGTGACAGAAGTATCGGGAGGAATTACGTTAGAGAATTTAGCTTTGTACCGAGATTGTGGAGTAGATATGATTTCGTTAGGATGCTTAACGCATAGTGTACGTGCGCTTGATATTAGTGCCAAGGTAAGAGAACGGGAGGGTGTGTATTAATGAGTTTATTAGAACAAGCGTTAGTCGCAACAGCTTTACCGGAAGTATATAAAACGATGACAACAGAAGAAATGGAAGCGCGTGTTTGGGAGATAAAAAAACAGCTCGGATCCCGTTTGTTTATTCCAGGGCATCACTATCAACGTGAAGAAGTGATTCAGTTTTCTGATGCTACGGGTGATTCCCTGCAGCTTGCTCAAATTTCTGCGGCGAATCGAGAGGCTGAATTTATTGTCTTCTGTGGTGTACATTTTATGGCAGAAACAGCGGATATTTTAACGACGGAAGAACAAACAGTTATCTTACCGGATATGCGCGCAGGCTGTTCGATGGCGGATATGGCGGATATTCATCAAACAGATAGAGCTTGGGTAAAACTGCAACAGTTGTTTGGTGATACAATTCTTCCTTTAACATATGTAAACTCAACAGCAGCGATTAAAGCGTTTGTGGGTAAAAATGGAGGAGCAACTGTTACCTCTTCAAACGCGAAGGAAATGGTATCTTGGGCTCTATCCCAGAAGGAACGGATTTTATTTTTACCTGACCAACATTTAGGGAGAAATACTGCTTATGATTTAGGAATTCCTTTAGATCAGATGGCTGTATGGGACCCGCATAAAGATGAATTAATTTATGAAGGAAATATCGAGAACATTAAAGTATTGCTTTGGAAAGGTCACTGCTCTGTTCATGAAAACTTTACAACTGCTAATATTGAAGAACTGCGTAAAACGCAACCAGATATGAGAATTATTGTTCATCCTGAATGTCGCCGTGAAGTAGTAGCAATGGCGGATGATAATGGCTCAACTTCTTATATTATTAACGCTATTGAACAGGCGGAACCGGGCAGCTCATGGGCAATTGGAACGGAAATGAATCTTGTTAAACGATTGATGGCTAAGCATCCGGATAAGAATATTATCTCTTTGAATCCGAATATGTGTCCATGCTTGACGATGAATCGAATCGATTTGCCGCACTTACTATGGTCTCTTGAATCGATTAGTAAAGGGCAATTGATTAATCCAATTAAGGTAGAAAAAAACATTGCAGATGATGCCATTCTCGCATTGAATCGAATGTTACAACATAAATGATTATGAAGAAGACCTGAATGGAACATGATTCAGGTCTTTTTACTGTTTCGTATATGTTCCCTTGGTTTGAACTTCGAAGGTGGAAAGTGAAATGTATATAAATTTTTCATAAAGTCTTTCTTTCTGGCATAAGTTTTGATGATGAAATATTATCAATTTAATAATCGCTTCATAGTATATATGGACATATGCACAGGAGGGATTGCAGCGTGAAAATTCATATAGTCCAAAAAGGCGACACGCTTTGGAAGCTGGCTAAAAAGTATGGCGTCAGTTTCGAAGAATTAAAAAAATTAAACACACAGTTAAGCAACCCGGATTTATTAATGCCGGGTATGAAACTAAAAATACCAGGTTCAGCTGGAAACGTGAAGAAAGAGGCAGTCAAGCCGAGCCAAATTGTTCATAAAGGAGTAAAGGAAGCGCAGATTCCGTCCACTCCACCACAAGTTTCTAAAGAGGAAGAACAACCTATTATGCAGTTAAAGCCAATGGCAGAGGAACAGCCTATTATGCAGCCAAAGCCGGTTGAGAAAGAACAACCAGTCGTTGTTCAAGAAGAGGTACCTATTCCTGAACCTGTCATCCCACAGACGGATATGGAGAATAATTATACGTTAAGCATGAAGGAGATGCAGGTTACACCTCTACCTGAGGCGAAGGAAGAAGTAAAAGTTCCTGAAGCACCGAAGCCCCCAGAAATTCCGCAAGCTCCACCCGTTCAGATTGAATCGATGGTACAGCAGCCTATTGAGACATGTATTCCGGTTACACCAATTTTACCGGGAACAGGATTTTGTTATCCGCCTCCACCGCCAATCCTGCAGCAATGGATGCATGGGCAATGTGAAGAGGGACAAATGAATCCACAAGTCTATGAAGAAAGTCCAGATGTTTTGGGAGAATTCGCTATTCAAGCTCCGGTGAATGCTAACTATGTGGCTGGTGCGAGTATGCCAGGCATGATGCAGATACCGACATTTAATCCATATTCAGGAGGATTCCCGCAGCAGCCAGCACAGCAATATGATGGATATGAATCAATGAACATGCAGCCTCCAGCACAGCCGTACGTACAGCCTACTTACCAAGAAGAATCGGAGGATTGTGGGTGTAGTAAAGGCTCTATAGGAACATATGGGCCGGATAAAGGGAAAAACCTATATCCGCAAGCGGTTTATACTCAACCAAATTTTTCCGATGCAATCTATCAGCAGCCGCAGAATTATTCGCAGTATCAACAACCGTTTCCAGGCACACCGTATCAACCACCATTTACGGTTGCACAAATGCAGCCATCGTATCAACA
>NZ_JBALMU010000065.1:0-16624 GCF_036962285.1 Bacillus sp. JJ634 | reverse complement strand
TTCAATATATAGATGAAATATTATCAACAGGAGTCCAATTAGATACAGAGCTTGCAAGTTAATAGAAATGCGCAAAGTGTTAATCGTGTATTTGCCGTTATAAAAGTACCAAGGAAAGTCCTTGGTACTTTTTGTAATGGCGCTAGTGCAGGATTCGGTGGCGGTTTCTGCTAGGGAAATTTTTTTACTATCGGCTTTTTTCAGTGCCTCTCTATCCACAATTCCGTTTTTTATAAGAGCAACTGGCCTCCCTTCAAAAAGGCATCGAAAAAATAAAGATTTTTGTCCAAGAAATTCTACAATACATAATAAAAGCCCTATAAGCACACGGAATAGACGAATGATAAAGGAGATTAACATGAAGAAAAGTATATTAATAGGTTCAGCAGCACTTGTTATTTTATTGGCTGGATGCCAATCAGAAAGTAACTCCAGCAACCATAATAATGAAGTGAATACTAAGGAGAAAGCCCCTTCGGTCCAATCTTTAAAAATTGAAGATTATTACCCAATTAAAGAAAATACTCGATATATATACGATGGAAAAGGAAATGAATACGCTTCATTTAATGTTTACGTTGATTATACTTCCGAGAACAAATTACAAGAAAGAATCGATAATGGCGGAACCGTTATGGCTCGTGTCGTTGAATTAAAAGATGGTAAGTTAACCAGCACCTACTCAAGAGCAGAGGCTTACTATAGAGAAAACCTTTTAGAAACAAAAACAGGGGATGAAGAAACCTTATTAATGGAACCATTAAAAAAAGGAACAACTTGGAGACTCAAGGACTCGAGTGTTAGAACTATAACCAATACTTCTGTGGATGTATCGACTCCTTCCGGAAATTATAAAGCGATTGAGGTAACGACAGAAGGCTCTAATGGACGAAGCATTGATTACTATGCTAAAGGAGTAGGTTTAGTAAAAACTTCATTTTTTTCAGAGGGAATGGAGGTATCCTCTTCTTTGAGTAAAATTGAAGAAAACGCCCCGTTAGTCCAAACAATTACTTTTTACTACCCTAATATTGATGATGATAAGCTGTATTTTAAAAGTAGGGAGCTTTCATTCCTGACAAACTCTATAACCAAAAAGGTTTTAGAAGATGCTTATAAAGAAAACGTACCGAATACAGTAGAACCGGTATTCTCTGAAAACACAAAAATTAACAGTTTGTATTTAAATAAAGATAACAATTTGTACATTGACTTGAATCAAGCTTTTTTAACAGAAATGAGTGCCGGTGCTGCGTATGAAGGAATGATTCTTCAAAGCATTGTTAATACCTTCGGCCAGTATTATGGAGTGGCAAAAGTATACCTCACTATTGATAATGAACCTTATTCATCCGGACACATCGCTATGGAAAAAGGGGGTTTTTTTGAAGTAAATGTAGATGGTGCTATTGAAATAAAATAGGAAGTATGTTGAAAATTATCCAAACACAAAATATGATGGTTTTCATAACATTATTTTTACATTTCTATTCTACCCGAAAAACTGATATTTCACCTTTCTCAATAGATGCTTATTATCATTTACTAACTATCCAATGTGTAGATATACAAAAACAGAGAAGCGCGGGGACCGTCCCGTGCTTTCTTTTTGCCTCAACGATAACTCCAGCAATAGCTGTCATAGACCGTAATGAGACTTAAAAAAGTTTCTATAAACATTTATAGTTGTTACAATATTGTATATATAGGAGGAGGGTAAGAAGTTAAAATGGTTAAACATTTTGGGGTAAATATACGTGAAAAATCTGATGGATTAAAACTAACAAGAGACAATTACATAAAAGTAAATAATAAAAGTTCGTTAGATACAGGAAAAGTTTACTCTGATTCAGAGATAAATAAATATGTAGAAGATAGCTTATTTAATTATGATTTGAATATAGAGTATTTTGATTTATTATCTAAGCTGGAATTTAATAAAGAACTTATGACATTTATCAGTAAAACTAAATTATTTAAGGAAATTACTGATCTTGTTCCGTTAAGTGAGGTTCCTGGATATTATATTATGGTGCTAGATGAATATGCTCAAGCTTATATCGGTAGAAGTGGTAATATTAAAAAACGTATTCAGTCTCATTGGAGTAAACAAAAAGAATTTGACCGGTTACTATTCGGAAGTAAAGAAAATTCCATTTTATCGATAGATAGCTTTAGAGCTTATGATACCACGAGGATATTTGTGTATCCAACTGATGAACTTCATGGGCACGAAGATCATTTCATTAACCTATTTAATAAAAAGTATCTTTTAAATAGAACTAGCGGCGGAACATTGGATGGATTAATGGAAGCTATAATCCATAGAAAAACAAGAGAACTGTTCGTTTAGACCTAACGCTAATGGGGGCTCTAGTAAAATGAATGAGAAGTCTCTTTAATATTCCATAAACCCTTATTTTATAGTAAACAAAGAAAAATCCATTTTGAAAAAGATTGATCAAAATGGATTCTTATCTAGCAAATTTATGTTTCGATTTTATAAAAAAGTTTACTTATTCCGCTAAGCCTTCTGCTAGTTGTTTTTCTTTCCACATGACTGTAATAACGAGGCCAATTCCCATTATGACAGCAGCGAAAAGATAAGGATAGTGGATGTTTACATCAAAGAGTATTCCGCCCATCGCTGGCCCGACGATATTGCCTAAGCTCGTATAGGTTGAGTTCATACCAGCAACAAATCCTTGCTCTTTCCCGGCCGCTTTTGATAAAAATGTCGTCAATGCCGGACGAAGCAAGTCAAATGCAAGGAAGATGAAGCAAGTTACCACAAGCACTGCCAAAAAGCTAGAGATCACGGCGGACGCCACCGCCAATATTGCACCTATGATTAAACACAATTGAATCAGTTTCTTTTCACCGAGTATATCTACCATTTTTCCAAACATAAATATTTGTACAATAACGCCAAAGATTGAGCTTATTGTAATAATGGCTGCAATGTCCTTCGGCGTGTAACCGAATTTATGATCAGAAAATAGGCTAAAAATAGTTTCGTATGCTGATAGACCGAAAGCGAGTACAAATACAATGATAAATGCAATAAAGTAAAGCGGATTAAGCGATCTTTTTAAATCGCTTATAAAGTTTGTTTGCTTTGTATTAGCAGAAATTTCTGCAAGCTGTTCCTTGGTTAGCGGCTCTTTTAAGATAAATATGGATGAAATACATGCTAAAAAAGCAATAGATGCCGCAAAGAAGAAGGGGAAACGTATTCCATATTCTGCAATAAAGCCACCGATGCCAGGTCCTATAATAAAGCCCGTGCTAATGGCTGCGGAAAGATAGCCCATCGCTTTGGGCCGTTCCTGAACGGATGTAATATCTGCAACATATGCAGTAACACCCGGCATAATAAAGGCGGCACTAATTCCCCCTAGAACCCTTGATAGATAAAGCACCCAAACATTCGTGCCTAAACCAAAGATAAGTTCTGATACACCAAAAAGGAGTAAGCCGATTATGATGATTTTCTTTCTGCCATAACGGTCAACAAAGCGTCCTGCGAGTGGTGACATAAGCAGTTGTGCGACCGCAAATACCGCAACAAGATAGCCCATCGTTTTTCCTGATAAATGCATGATATTCATGAAAGACGGCATAACAGGGACGATAAGACCAACTCCTAGAAATGCAATGAATATATTACTTAGAAGAATAATTAATACCGCTTTTTGTTCTTTTATTGTTTTCTTCATGGATTAACATCTCTTTTCTGTTCCAATCATTGATGTAAAATACCTCTCCAAAATACTGTCCAAGAGGCTTCTAATTTATCCTTCAGCCGCTCCTCATCATTTCCGTATACAAGCTCCAGCATAATAGAATCGACTACTCCCAAAAAGGCGAAAGTCGGCGTTTTTGCTACATCTCTGACTATTACTTCAGCATCGATCCAATCCTGAAATTTGCTTTCTAGTATCGCCTGCACCTTCTCCTCGATATCGATTACTTCCTCTTCGATTGCTTTTGAAAGATGTGCTGGTGGAAAAAAAGACATACGTAGCCAAAACTTTAACTGCTCATTTTTTTGGAAAAGATCAATGACCAATTTTAGAAATCCGTATAAATCTTTTTCGGGATTTTGTGAATCGATTTTATTGAAATATTGAAGTTTCGAAGATAGCTCAGTCTCTTTCGCATCACGCAAAACTTGCAGAAAAAGATCATCCTTCCCTTTAAAATGGGTGTAAATAGATTGCTTTTTTATACCGACTTCTTCAGCAATTTGAGAGAGGGATGCTCCTTCATAACCATGAATGGTGAAATATTTTAGAGCTGCCTCTTTAATTTCATTACTTTTCAATATAATCACCTCGTATTTTACGAACGTTCGTCAGTTATATTAGCAAATTAAATAAACAAAAGCAATCGGATAATATGCAAAAAACCATCATCTTATGCAAAAATGCATATGCAAAAACATATTAAGTCAATAAAAACCCATATGTTAAGCGTTTTCATTTTGGCATATCTCTTGCATTATCTAGTAATACAAAAGATAGTGATAGCTTTATAGGGATCAGTATCGAGATATTTCTATGGATTTATAAACTTGATAAAATCTATCCACAAATGGTTGCGGGTTTTCAAAAGCATAATCGAACATCACTTTAAGTTTCAAAATGAAAGGATGATTATATGCAAAATGTGAAGGATAATCAGGTTGAAACAAATGTTCAGTTTCTAACAGCGGAAGACGCAATTGCAAAAATACCCGCTAATGGTGCGACAATGATGGTTGGAGGGTTTGGAGATTCTGGTATCCCGGAGTATTTACTTCAGGCGGTGATGAATCGTGATGAGGTCACTGAATTAACGATTATGAGCAATAATATAACTGAAGGCTCGAATTTAAATGAATTATTTTTATTGAATCGAATAAAAAAAGCTATCGGTTCCTATTTCACAACAAATAAAGCAGTCATGAAAGCATATAACGAAGGGCGTATCGACATTGAGTTAATCCCACAGGGAACATTTTCAGAAGCATTGCGTTTAGGCGGGTCTGGCATTCCAGCTTTTTATACGCCGACTTCAGCTGGAACGGAGCTTGCTGAGGGAAAAGAGACTCGTTATTTTAATAATCGTGAGTATGTCCTTGAACATTCACTTAGTGCCGATGTTGCTCTTATTAAAGCGTACAAGGCTGACAAAGCGGGCAATCTTATTTACCGTAAAACGGCTCGGAACTTTAATCCACTTATGGCGATGGCTGCAGATCTAACCATTGTTGAAGTAGAGGAGATTGTAGAGATTGGGGAACTTGACCCAGAATCAATCGTTACACCCTTTATATTTGTTGATGTCATCGTAAAAAGAGTGGTGAATGCTTAATGAAATTGGAATCAATTAGACACTATATTGCTTGGCGCGCTGCCCAGGAATTAAAGACAGGCATCGTGAATCTAGGTATTGGTATCCCGACATTAGTGGCTGATTACCTTACTCCGGGAAAAGTAACCTTACATTCTGAAAACGGTATTCTAGGCGTTGGTGCGGCACCGGCTGAGGGTTTTGTAGACCGAGATTTAATTAATGCAGGAAAACAGCCAATTACTCAACTGCCACATACCTCCTTTTTTGACAGTTCTCTATCCTTTGCGATGATGCGCGGCGGACATTTAGACGCTACCGTCATTGGGGCACTGCAGGTAGCGGAAAACGGGGATATTGCCAGCTGGGCGATACCAGGAAAAGATGTTCTAGGAGTCGGTGGTGTGATGGATTTAGTTGCTGGCGCGAAAAAAGTAATCGTTACAACAACCCATTTGAATGCGAAAGGTGAACCGAAGATCCTTCCCCGCTGTACCTATCCTTTAACGGCAAAAGGGAGGGTTGATACAGTTATCACCGAATACGCAGTCTTTAAAATTCGCAGCGGACAACTATATCTTGAGGAAATTGTTGCAGGCATTTCCCTTGATGAACTTAAACAAATAACCCCAGCATCCTACGAAGTATCTGCAAACTTGCAACGAGTCAATGCCTTTGATTTGGTGAAATGATTTTGAAAAAATAGAGTAAGAAAGAAGATGTTTTTAAAATATGCTTAACCTACAAATGTTGGGCCTGAAGAATTTCAAAAGGAATTTGCAGATAGTTCAAAAGGTGGTTCGGAAAATTGACAGGGTGGGGGTCAGGGGTTCAAGTCCCTCACAGGTCATCATTTAAACAAGGCTCAAATTCTTTTGTATCGAGGGTTTGGGCTTTTTCTTTGTTTTCTGGCATATCCATTTTATCCCTGGGTTTTTATACATTGCACAAATACTGCACAGAAACTGCACGAGACTGTCGCTTTGTCTTACAGTCATAAGGATTCCATTGTTTGTTTTTATGTGCTTCTTTGTTCGTTATGTCTAGAAGCGATCATCAAATCGATTGGCTGTTTTCTTTTGCATTTCTTCATTTGTATGCGAGTAGATATCAAGTGTAATTCCTACTCTGGCATGTCCTAAACGTTCGCTCACCACTTTGGGGTTTTCGCCCATTTGCATCAAAATCGTGGCAGGAGTATGTCTCAAATTGTGAAAAGGAATGTCAGGAACGTCTGCTTTCTTCGTAGGAGCTTTAAACTTACGAATGAGATTTCGTGGTTCAAGATAAACGCCAGCTTTTGATGCAATGACTAAACCTAGTCAAGTATTTAAACGAAAAAAATAATGAACGCCATTCTAATATCAAGTTCCAAAAGTGGATTAGTAATCAAATTATTAACTAATTATATTAGCAAAAGAGAGACTTGGGCAAAAATAGACTGATAATTACATTACATGATTCTTATGTTTCAAAGAGTATGGTGAAATAAACGTTTACTAGGTTGGGTATACACCCAACCATTACCTGTAGAAATGTTATGAGAAGTACAATATAATAGAAAAAACTTAATAAAAAGTTCACTGGGCCTACTAATAGAAGTGGCTCTTTTTCATATATTTATAGTCAAAAATAGTCAAGGTCAAAAGGAGGATTGAAATATGATTTGTGAAAACTGTCAAACAACGCAGGCGAGTTATAAGTTAAAAATATCTTTTGATCAGAATCAAAGCCAAATTAGTTTGTGTACAGAATGCTATGAAATCGCAATACAAAAATTGGAAAACGATTCCATTGATTTTGATAACCAAATGTTCAATCAATTGGACTCAGATGGCAGCCAGTCCGAGCAACATGTCAATGTAAACCAGCCAAAGAATCGTGAAACAAACGGTTTTCTTGATCAACATGGACGGAACTTGACGAATGAAGCGAAAGAAGGGCGAATTGATAGCGTGATCGGTAGGGATAAAGAAATTGAACGTGTCCTTCAGATACTAAACCGTCGTACAAAAAATAATCCGGTCTTAATTGGTGAAGCAGGTGTAGGGAAAACAGCGATTGTTGAAGGCCTTGCCCTTCAAATCGTTAAAGGCAAAGTACCTGCGAAACTAAAAACGAAAGAAGTGTATTTGCTAGACATTAGTTCACTTGTATCAGGTACAGCTTACAGAGGACAATTTGAAGAAAAAATGAAACAACTTGTTACTGAATTACAACAACGTGAGAACGTCATTTTGTTTATTGATGAATTGCACATGATGGTTGGTGCTGGAGGTACTTCTAACGGTTCAATGGACGCAGGGAATATATTAAAACCAGCATTAGCGCGCGGTGATATCCAAGTGGTTGGAGCAACAACGATGAAAGAGTATCGCATGATTGAAAAAGATCCAGCACTTGAGCGTCGCTTCCAATCGGTGATCGTTAAAGAGCCGTCTGTTAATGAAGCGATTGATATTCTAAAAGGAATTCGGCCAGCATATGAAAAGTATCACGATGTGACGTATTCAGATGATGTACTAAAAGCATGTGTCACACTATCAAAACGCTATATTCAAGATCGTTTCTTACCAGATAAGGCCATCGATTTAATGGATGAGGCCGGTGCAATGCTAAACCTTGCTCATGGAGGGCTAGATGTTAACTATTTAAAACAGCGCTTAAAAGAAATTGCTGAAGAAAAACAACAAGCAGCGAAATTAGAGCACTACGAAAAAGCGGCGATTCTTCGTGATGAAGAGAGAGAAATAAAACAAATATTATCTGAATACTCAGGCGACATAACGAAGGATATTACCGTAGAAATGGTCCAAGAGATTATTGAAAATAGTACTGGAATCCCTGTACAAAAGCTACAAAAAGCAGAACAACAAAAAATGAAAGACTTGAAAGAGAGACTAGCAAGTAAAATTATTGGTCAGGATAAAGCAATTGAAAAAGTAGCCAATGCAATCTTAAGGGCAAGCGTAGGATTAAAACCTAAAACACGTCCAACAGCTTCATTCTTATTCTTAGGTCCAACGGGTACAGGTAAAACCGAGTTAACGAAAACTCTTGCAGAAGAATTATTCGGCAGTAAAGATGCGATGATTCGCTTAGATATGAGTGAATATATGGAAAAGCATTCTGTTTCTAAGCTCATTGGTTCACCTCCTGGCTATGTCGGACATGAGGAAGCAGGTCAGTTAACGGAACAAGTTCGTAGAAACCCCTATTCAATTATTCTGCTAGATGAAATAGAAAAAGCACACCCAGATGTCATGAATATGTTTCTTCAAATCATGGAAGATGGCAGGTTAACGGATAGCCAAGGAAGAGTCGTGAGCTTTACTGAAACCATTATTATCATGACTTCAAATGCTGGTGTTGGCAGTAAAAAAATAGGTTCAATTGGTTTTGGTAGTGACGAACAGGAAGGAGTAGACTCAAATATTATCGACAAAATCGGAAATTACTTTAAGCTTGAGTTCTTAAACCGTATCGATTCGATTATTGAGTTTAATCACCTACAAAAAGAGAACCTCGTGGAAATTATCGATATTATGATTGTAGAGCTTAAAGAAACATTAGAAGAACAAGGGATTTCGATTGAAATTGATAAGGAAGCAAAAGAAAAGATTGCGGAACTAGGTTATAGCAGTGTATTTGGTGCTCGACCACTTCGACGCGTCATCCAAGAGCAAATTGAAGATAAAATCACTTCTTTAATTATTAATAGCGAAAACGTAACTGTAATCACTGTATCAGTAGAAAATAATAAAATTAACGTAGCATAAGGATAGATGATCTTCATCTATCCTTTCAGCTTGTCGAGAAACCCCACTTTTCAAATGAGTGGGGTTTCTCTTATTAATAGATTATTCAATGTTGGAACAAAAAAAGATTTCTATAAAGAGGATTGCAAACCATCTCACTTCCTACAAAAAAAGACTTTTGGGGATACTTGTAAAATTTCATAAAATCAGCGATTTCTCGGTATCTTCTTCATAGCGTTTTAAACAGTCATCTTCTAAAAATCCGATGGAAAGCTTTTATTTCAAAATGGATTCTTTTTATTTATCGTAAAATACCGGTTTGTGAGGTGCTTTTAATCAATCTTTATTACAAAGCAACAACAGACAGAGGGTATCCAAGTTTAGGGATTTATGTCTAATCAGTTTATATTTTCGTGTTGACGAGTGACACAAAAGTTCGGACGCTCTTGTTTTTTGACACAAAGCTCTAGACACTCTCGGAAAATGAAACAAAAGTCTAGACCCTCTTGTATTATAATTTTCGTGAAGTTTAAAAAATTAAATTGTTGACCAAGCTTGATGAAAAGAGGCGAATCTTAACATTTCGTATCTGCCAAGGAGGTTCATGTATGGATTGGTTTTCATTAGGAAAAAGGCGTTCCAAGTTTGGTAAGTTCTTAGATCGTCACGAATTAACGCAACAGGAAGTTGTTGAAAAGAGTGGGGTTAGTCGGGGTACAATCAGCAGATTATGCCAGGTAGAACATGAAAATGGACCAACAATGCAGAATGCCCGAAAGGTTATAAAGGCCTTGCGTGACTTAACAGGAAAAAACGTTGATTATGATGATTTCTGGAGTATGTAAATAAAAACGTAGGGAAAGTAAGAGTTTCCAATGGTCACATTATTGTCAGCAGGGTAAAGCCTTCTTGCGCTGAATCTTTTTAAAAATTTAAAGTGGGAGGATATAAATTTGAGTACAAAAGAGAATGCATTATCTATCTTCGCCTTAGGCGGCTTGAATGAAATCGGGAAAAATATGTATGCAATCGAATATTCAAACGATATCGTGATTATCGACTGTGGTAATAAGTTTCCAGATGAAAGTTTATTAGGAATTGATTTGATTATCCCTGATATAGCTTACTTAGTAGAAAATAAAGATAAAGTCAGGGCTTTAATTGTCACACATGGACATGAAGATCATATCGGGGGGATCCCGTTCTTCTTAAAAAAATTGAATGTACCCGTTTATGCCACACGCTTCACACTAGGATTAATTGAAATCAAATTAAAAGAACATAAACTTCTAAGAGAAAGCGAACTTGTTGAAATCAACTCAAACTCAAACTTGAAAATCGGAGAAATGAGTGTGAGCTTTTTCAAAGTAACCCATAGTATTCCTGATTGCTTGGGAATGGTCTTTCACACACCAGAGGGTAATATTGTACATACGGGGGACTTCAAGTTCGATTTAACACCTGCGAATAATGAGCATTCGGATATTCATAAAATGGCTGAAATCGGCAAAGAAGGGGTCTTGCTTCTATTGTCTGAGAGTACCAACGCAGAACGTCCTGGTTTGACCCCATCGGAACAAATGGTAGGTGAACATGTGGAAGCAACTTTCATGAAAGCCGAACGCAAAGTTATTCTTTCTACCTTTGCTTCAAATATTAGTCGCGTTCAGCAAGTCGTGAATGCAGCGCAAAAAACAAATCGAAAACTTGCGTTGCTTGGACGAAGTATGGTTAAGGTCGTAGCGGTTGCTATGGAACATGGTTATTTAACAGTTCCTGATGGAATGTTAATTGACCCACATGAAATCAATGAAATGGCTCCTGAAAAGGTGGCTATTTTATGCACCGGGAGTCAAGGAGAACCATTGGCTGCTCTTGCCCGCCTGTCCACTGGAAACTTTCGCGGTGTCGACATTTTACCTGAAGATACGGTTATCTTTGCAGCAGGTCCAATACCCGGGAATGAACGAAATGTCACGAATATCGTAGACAACTTATTTGCACTTGGAGCCAAAGTGATTTATGGATTAGGAAGTACATCCGGAATGCATGTTTCCGGCCATGGTTATCAAGAAGATTTAAAACTAATGCTTACATTAATGAAACCAAAATATTTTATTCCCATTCACGGTGAATTTAGAATGCTACACCATCACCGTTTGTTAGCTGAATCCGTTGGAGTAGAGCAAGGAAACACGTTTATCATCAATAATGGCGATGTCGTCGATATTGAACATACCATTGCCCGTCAGACCCGGAAAATACCGGTTGGGAATACCTACGTAGACGGGGGGGATGTCGGTAATGTTGGGGAATTTGTGTTACGAGACCGCAAACAGCTTTCAGAGGATGGAATGCTCATGATTGTTTTAACTATGAGCAAAGCGGAAAGAAAACTGCTTTCTGAACCCGATACCATTTCTCGTGGATTTATGGATAGAGATTTCTCGGAATTCCGCGAAGACGTTAATCGACTTACTACAAAAATTGTTAACGAGTTACAAGAAGCAAATAGAAACCAATGGAATGTAATGAAAAAACAAATAAAAAAATCAATACGACAATATGTATATACACATACTAAGAAAAAGCCAATGATTGTTCCTATACTTATTGAAATTTAATAGGGGGGAAGTTTTAAAAAAATGAATTAATTGATCTTCAGCAATCGGGCGCTATAGTTGAATAAGATGTACGGGAAATAAGAAAATGACGTGTACCATTTTACACGTCATTTTCTTGTTGTGATTTATAAACAGAATTCCTTCACTTTTAACCAAGCATTTCCTCTAATTTGCTCACCGTTTCTATTTGCATATCCAAATCAGTATGGGAGTAGATATCTAATGTAATGCCGACATTTGCATGACCGAGACGTTCACTGACAATTTTGGAATTGATGCCTTGTTTCATTAGTAGTGTTGCATTGGTGTGTCGTAATCCATGAATAGATATTTTTTTCATTTCCGCTTTTTTGATTAGTCGGTCGAAGGTGCGGACTAAATTACGAGGGTGTACAGGCTTACCATCTGTCGTACAAACAACAAGGTTGAAGTTTTGGTAAGCTGTACCCATCCGCTGTTTTATTCCATCTTGTTCAGCTTTCAGTTCTTGCAATAATTCGATAAGGCTAGCGGGAATAACAACTTCGCGGAATGAGTTAGAAGTTTTAGGTGTGGTGAAGATGAGCCCATGTTCTTTTGTATAGGCAAGGGATTCTTGTATTTTTAAGGTTTGTTTCTCCAAATGAACATTGTCCCACTTCAAGGCCAATGAAAAGGCCACTCTCCACCGAAGTTCATCACAAGTTTCTAGGAATGTTTTTGCTTCTTCCGCTGTCCATGTTTCTTTTGCTTTTTTCTCAATCGATGGCCCTTTTACACGTTCTGTTGGATTCTTACGGATTAATTCCCAATCGATGGCTGTTTGAAATGCCTTGCTTAGGATATTGGGAATAATTTTGACGGTGGCAGGCGATAGGCCGTCATTCGATTTGCGCGATAAAAATTGTTGGACGTCATAGGTTTTAATTGAACTCATTTCACATTTAGCAAAAGCGGGGAGAATATGATTTTTGACCACACGTTCTGCACGTTCAAATGTTGTCGGCTTTACTTCATGTTTGTACACGGTGTGAAGCCATTTATTGATAAAGACCTCCATTAGCTCGTTTTTAGGAGTGAAGTATCCGTAAGTTATTCATAAATGAATTAACGATACAATAATGAATAGCTATAAAAGGCGGAATAGATGAGAGATAATTCATTATTGAATTATTTAACGATTTATTCATATAAAATATAGCCGTTTATCCCGTTAAAAACTTGGCACGCAAGTTGCATTAATAAAAGGGGAAGAAATAAGAACTGACTAAGCACAGAACCTCGCTTTAATGGATGAAGAAGGTTCAGTCTCCAGTCGATGTTGTTGGAGGTTCGTTAAGGATTATCTCAAGTAAGACCTAATAGGAGGAAAAATATGACGAAATCTTTGTTTGATTTAAGTGGAAAAACAGCGCTTATTACAGGCGGGGGAAGTGGATTGGGAAGAGTGATCGCAGAAGTATTTGCGGAATATGGTGCAAATGTAGCCGTTTGTTCTCGAAAATTACATAATTGTCAGGAAACCGCAGAGGATTTGAAAAATACGTTCTCTATACAGGCAAAGGCATATGAATGCAATGTAGCCAGTGAAGTAGCTGTAGTTGACACAATGGAAGCCGTTCTTTCTGATTTTGGCCAAATCGATATTCTCGTCAATAATAGCGGGGCTACTTGGGGAGAAAAAGTGGAGAATATGCCGCTTGAAGCATGGCAAAAGGTCTTGAATGTGAATGTAACCGGCACATTTCTAATGTCAAAGGCCGTTGGAAAACATATGATCAGTCGCGGCAAGGGGAAGATTATTAATATCGGTTCTGTTGCAGGGCTGAAGGCAGAACCTCCGGAAGTCCTAAATGCAATTGGATACAGTACAAGTAAAGCAGCGGTCCATCATTTTACGAAAGATTTAGCAAGAAAATGGGCGGGGTATGGAGTAAATGTCAATGCAATTGCACCGGGATTCTTTGAAACGAAAATGACAAAGCACGTACTTGACCAAAGAGAGGCTGCAATAATAAATAAAAATCCCATGAAAAAATTGGGGGATCCTGACTCACTGAAAGGAGCGGCACTTTTTTTAGCTGGCAATGGAAGTGATTATATTACGGGACAGATTATTGCAATAGACGGTGGCGTTTCTTTGTAATAACAAGTGAAGCGTAGGTGACGAGCTTCTTGTATGAAGTAGGAGCTTCCTAATAAATTAGAAACTTAGTAAAAGGTGATGGGAATTATATTTTAAGAGAATGAAAGACCCTATAGTATGAGCATAGAGGGTTATCGACAGGAAATGTACGATTTGGCAAAGGAAACAGGCAGGAATAATCAAGAAGTATTAAGAATCAGTCAATAGAAAGGGGTTTGAACATGAATAACATTCCTGAAATCGATGTGTATGTTAGGTTTTGTGAGACAGATGCAGCAGGTCATGTCAATAACACTAGTTACTTTATATATATGGAAGAAGCACGAACAAAATTTTTTAAAGCAATTGGTTACGACAGAGATAATAGGGGAGAAATGAATTTCATTGTGGCCTCAGCACAGTGTGATTATTTGGCTCAGGCCTATGCAAATCAAACGCTAACTCTTTCCACGAGGGTTTCCAAAATCGGAACCAAAAGCTATACATTGGCGCACGAAATTAAATCAGCAGATACGGGTGCAATGATTGCAGCTGGAAGTGCTGTTATCGTTTGTTTTAACTTTCAAACACAACAGTCCGAAGTCATTCCGCCAGAACTGCGTTCGATTCTTGAACAGTGTTTTGTTACAGTTTGAAAGTGGAATCGATCGTAATAAAAAAATGGCCATGATTCTATTGTAGATAGAACAAAATCAAAGCATGGCCATACTTCTATTAAAATATAAGGGTGTGACGTAATGCTAGGTAGAGACTTTTTTTTAAAGGCTTTGAAAGAATACGAGGTAGAGTATTTATTTGGAAATCCAGGGACAACTGAATTGCCATTAATCGATGGTTTGGTGAACTATCCAGATATTGAATTTATTGTTTCATTACACGAGGATGTGTGTGTTGGTATGGCGGCAGGTTATGCGCAAGCAACGGGAAAACCAGGCGTTGTTAACTTGCATGCAGCTCCGGGTCTTGCTCATGGTATGGGGAACGTATACGATGCCTATCGAGCGGGGGTCCCTCTCATTGTCACAGCCGGGCAGCAGGACACTAGACTCGCTATACAAGAACCTGCACTCTGGGGCGAAATGGTTAGCATGGTCAAGGATTACACTAAATGGAGCTGGGAAGTGAAAAACGCTCAAGAATTACCGACAGTATTACATAGAGCGTTCAAAATGGCCCTAACTGAACCGATGGGTCCTGTTTTCCTTTCTCTTCCTTCTGATGTACTTTGGCAAGAGGTAGATGCAGAACCCATTCCTCTAACCGTTGTTTCCTCTAATACAAGGGGAGACCTTGAAGCTGTTCAAAATGCTGCTATTTTAATTAGACAAGCTAAGAACCCTGTCTTTTTGGTTGGAGATCAATTAGCAAGCTGTGAAGGTTTGAACGAGATGGTTCAACTTGCAGAGATGATCGGAGCCCCGGTTTATGTTGAGCATCAATGCTCTCGCTTAAACTTCCCTTATGGACATCCACAGTATGCAGGGAGATGTTTGCCTAACGGTCCATATATCGAGAAGGTACTCAAAGATGCAGATGTAGTCGTTTTTGTTGGTGTAACGAGTCAAGCTCCATTACTTTATTTTGACAGACCTATTATTCAACCAGGAACCAAGGTGATTGCTATTAACAGCGGAGAGTGGGAGCTGGGAAAAAATATGCATGTTGATACTGCTATTCTGGCAAATCCAAGAATCGCAGTTAAAGAGATTACAGAACTAATCGACCTTCATGCTAGTAATGAGGACCGAGCCAGATTTGAAAGTTTAAAAGAAAAAACTTTACTAATGAAAAAACAAAGTGATGAACAGCGTTTGAAAGAATTAGAAGGAGCGAGAGGACAAGTTCCATTATCCCCTGCTGAAGTCGTATATGAACTAAATAAAGCACTCCCTGAGAATGTTTTGGTGGTTGATGAATCCGTGACCTCCGGAAGGTTCACACATAGTTATTTGGAACTGAATCAACCTGGCAGTCTTATCGCGTTAAAGGGCGGCGGTCTTGGATACGGTATGCCGGCTTCTCTTGGTGCTCAGTTAGGACGTCCTGATCAAAGGGTAGTCAATGTGATTGGGGATGGCTCTTCACTTTACTATATCCAATCTTTATGGAATGCCGCCAAGCATAACCTACCAGTTGTTTTTGTGATTATGAATAATCAAAGCTACATGATTCTTAAAGGCGGAATTCTGAATATCGACGGAGAATCTGCAAAACAAAACGTTTTTCCTGGAATGGATTTAAACGAACCTGCAGTGGATTTTGTTAGTGTGGCAAAGGGATTTGGAATCGATTCGATAAGAATTGAAAAACCTGAAGAACTCCAACCAGCTTTTGGGAAAGCGTTTAATGAGAAAAAACCAATTTTGCTGGATGTTTTAATAGATTCAACGGTAAGAGTTTTTCTTAAGTAATTTGTTAGGAAGCATTCTGTATTGATATTGTATTTTTTTAGAATATTTCTCGTCATTTTGCGGCGAGCAACTATAGAAACAAACCAGTCCATGCGGCGAGTTCTTGAGCCGTATGGACCTTTGTTATGAAAAAAATCAGATGTTCTAGATGAATTTTCACCTATTAACCATATAAATGTTCAAATGTTGAATGAGTAACATAGGAGGATTGATAGAGCGTTTAGTATTAATCAGGCTGAAACGTACCATAAGTAGTATAAAGTTCCTTTAAGAAAAGAATAAAAGAATTATTCAATTTTCTTATTGTTAATAATCGTAATGATGTAAATATAATAAATTACCGTCACTAATTTTTGGTGACGGTAATTT
>NZ_JBALMU010000064.1:22505-25037 GCF_036962285.1 Bacillus sp. JJ634 | reverse complement strand
ATTTTATGAATGATATTCTCCGGTTTTGCTCTAAATACGGGATATTCCTTATTATCAAGCACTACCTTTTCTCCTAAATAATCAAATCCAATTTTGGGCAAAATCTTTTCTCCTTCTGTGCTAACTGCAAAGGCACCGATCTCTTTTATATCTATCCCTTTTTCCTTAAGACGTTTTAATTCTAAAGGAATATCTTTTATAAGCGTACTTGCGTATTCTTTCCTTCGATCATCATGAATATCAACTATTAAGGTAACCAAATAAAGATATACAGTTGTTGGATTAGTGTAGTTAAGAACAAATTTTCCAACCTCATTCTCTTCCAGCTTTCCTTCTAATACAGCTGTATAATCTCCTTTATCCAAAGGAAATAGCCCATATATCCCTTTTACCCCAGCCGGAGTTTTAAGAACTTTATAAACCTCATGATTCCTAAGCATAATTTCTTTAATATACTCAGGAGACACATGCCACTCTTTTGGATAAATTTTATCATTTAATGAAAGCATGCTTTCGATATCTTCTATTTCGGCTGTTGTAACTTCTTCTTCGGGATGCTTGCGGTACTGTTTCATTGTCCTATCCCTCATTTTCAATTTAATTTTTACATGTATATGAAAGATTTTTATTAATCATCATTTCATTATCCAAACCTTGCCTAAAAAAGAGCCTTTCTAAACCAAAAGGCTCTCTACCACTGTTATATCTTATTTATCTCTTCTTACAAGCAATGAACAGCACTCAGCATGTACTATTATTATGTACCGCAAAAAGTTCGATAAGGACGTGTTGATTCAGCAGGCAATGTAGCATACTCAGCCTGTTCAGGAGAATGCGCATAAGGATTTGAGAGAATCTGAAGAAGTCGCTCCATCACGCTATAATCTCCTTGTTTCACTGCGGCTTCTAGTGCAGCTTCTACCCGGTGGTTCCGAGGGATTACTGCAGGATTGCTATTCCGCATCAATTGATGTGAGTCAGCTTTTGATTCTTGCTGCCTGCCTAGTCTTGCCTGCCACAGCTCATGCCATTGAGTAAATTCTGGAGTCCCAAACAGAATCGTATCCTCTAATGTATCAAACGTTAACGCGCGGAAGGTATTCGTATAGTCGGCACGATACTTCTGCATGATACTAAGGAGCCCTTCAACAAGAGATCTATCCTGTGCCTCTTCATTAAATAGGCCTAGCTTTGCTTTCATTCCTGCAAGCCAGTGACTTTCATACAACTCACCAAAAGCTGACATTTCATTCTGGGCCAGTTTAATTGCTTCCTCCTGATCGTCGTGCAGCAGCGGCAATAAGCTTTCAGCAAATCGTGCAAGATTCCAGCCGCCAATATATGGCTGATTACCATAAGCATAGCGGCCCTCCCTGTCGATGGAACTAAATACTGTTGCCGGATCATAGGTATCCATAAAGGCACAAGGACCGTAATCAATCGTTTCTCCGCTAATCGTCATGTTGTCAGTGTTCATAACCCCGTGGATAAAACCAACCAACTGCCATTTAGCAATCAACATAGCTTGGCGCTTAATCAACGCTTGGAGCAGTGAAAGATATCGACTCTCATCCGCTTCAATATCCGGAAAATGGCGCTTAATTGTATAATCAGCTAAAGCCCGTAGTTCCTCAATAGTCCCCCATGTTGCAACGTATTGAAAAGTACCGACACGTAAATGACTAGCTGCTACACGGGTCAAAATTGCACCAGGCAGCTCAGTTTCACGGATGATTGACTCGCCGGTGGTCACTACTGCTAGACTGCGGGTAGTAGGAATACCGAGCGCATGCATCGCTTCGCTAATGATGTATTCACGCAACATCGGTCCAAGTGCTGCTCGACCATCCCCTCCGCGGGAGTATGGCGTTCTACCTGAACCTTTAAGCTGAATATCCACCCGCTCACCTTGAGGAGTAATCTGCTCACCAAGCAGCACGGCCCGACCGTCTCCTAACATCGTAAAATTCCCGAATTGATGCCCCGCATAAGCTTGAGCAAGCGGTAGAGCTCCTTCAGGACTATCATTGCCAGCAAGCAACGCTACACCATTTTCGCTTTGCAGTTCCTCTACGTTTAATCCTAACGATGTCGCCAACGAATCATTGAGAATAACCAAATTCGGTGAGCGTACAGGGTTTAGATTAAGGCTGGAAAACAATGATTTTGGCAAACGAGCATAACTGTTGTCTAAATTCCATCCTGTTTCTTTATCCTTTGTCATCTTATCCTCCTTTTCTTCTTTTGTCTTTTTCCATCCTAATTTAGACAAAAGACATTCTATAATGAATTATTTTTAGTTATCTACATTTCATTTCAGTACAAAGTTACCCTCTTTTTAATGTCTACTTCTGCCAATTTATTATACCATTCCAGATAAAGATAACACCTATTAACGCTCGCATTAGACACAAAATGAACTACACAGATGAAAATCCCTTTATTTTTTGACACAACAAAAAGGTCCTGCATGAAGCCAGGATCCTTTTATTAATCATTTATCTTTAAATTCTCTCCATGAGTTGCATTCGA
>NZ_JBALMU010000064.1:0-22470 GCF_036962285.1 Bacillus sp. JJ634 | reverse complement strand
TCAACTTTTTCCATTGAATAAACATAAACAAAAACATAAAATAATTGGTAATTCATTATGTTCACCTAAAATAATATCAATGTATGTCTTAAGTTTTCACTAAAAGAAAAGTACCTTGAATTAATAAGTCCTTTAGCACCCACTCTAAGGAAAAAGCTTCAGTCAGTTCCGCTTCATAAATGCCCGTTAAATCCATAAGCTAAATAACCCTTCATTAATTCCTAAATTATACATATAAAATATTCCAAAAATCGTGCTGATTGCACCAGTGGTTAATATCAGTGTTCGATTTATAGCTATCCGTTTCTTACTTAATACAAAGGGAATCCCGATAACGGTAGAAAAGAAAAGCATACCAACGACCGTTCCTGCCCCAAATATAAGAATATAAATCGCAGCTTCCCCAATACTCTTTACTGTACTCATCGTTAATAGCACCATAGCACCACTTCCTGCAAGACCATGAACGAAGCCAATCAACAATGACTTTAAATATGAAACCTTTCCATGTTGGTGTTTATGCTCATGTTTACCGCCATGGTCATGAGAATGAACATGTAGATGTTTATCCCCATCATGTTCATGCTGATGGACATGGAGATTTTTGAAAGCAAGGATTGTTTTAACCCCAAGATAAACAAGCATGATTCCCACTAAAAATTCTAAGGACATCGCCCATTTCTCTGGTAAGTCACCCTTCATAAAAATGAGGATAATACCAACAATAAATAATGTTGCCGTATGACCCATTCCCCAAAATACGCCAGCCAGCGAAGCGTTCCATAGCTTTTTGCTTTGACTCGCAATTGTAGATACCGCAATCACATGATCAGGTTCCACTGCATGCTTGATTCCTAAAATGAAACCCAAAGCTAAAACTGAAAATAATGTAACCTCCATAAAAGCTCCCCCTCTACATATTTTTTCTCTATTAAAAAACAGCAACCTTATGGATTGCTGGATTGTAAACATTAATATTTTCTAAGAAAACTCGGGCTTGTTTTAAACCATTCTTCACTAAGAATATGATGGAACTTCATAAATATTCGTTCAATCGTTTGTGTAGAGTTCGCTAACACTCTTACCATAAAACCTTTTACAGGCAGAATAGATAGTCCCACATCGCATGTATGCGTATTCAAATTCAGGGAATCGTATAACCGATCTAAGAGTTCAGGACTCGTTTGTTCCCCAACGACTAACATGGAACCTATATGTGTAAATCCTTCCATAAAACCAAGGTCCTCTATATTTTGAGTAACTGGATTCAACTTAATATGATCATACGTCACCAACTCATCATCCATATAAATTTCATTGATTAATTGAAGTCTATCATAGCTGAACCGTTCTCCATTAGGGGACCATCCTGGAGTAATGATATCTGAATAAAGGAATGTAGCTCCTTTCTCCATATGAATGACATTTTTTTGTTTATATCGCGCATGTTGATACGCAATCAATGGATCCGGGATATACTCTAAATAACTGCCTGCCTTAAGAAAAATTGCTGTCTCCTGATAAGCATGAGTATGAGGTGTTTTATAGACTTTTGTCGCGGATTGCGTGGTTAAGGTTAACCTGGCCTTTTCCTCCAATGAAATTTGCAGGGAATAGCGATCCCCATCTAAATAGCCCCCGCCCGGATTTAAAATATAATAACAGGCTTGTCCAGATTCATCATGATACACGGGACGCATCACTTTCAATGCTCCCTGAAAATACACGCTCTTTGCGACGGTTTTTCCTTTCCGATTTTCGACATTTAATCGCAAAACTCCTGTCCAATCCTCCATGTTAATCTAATCCTTTTAAAAGCACATTCTTTTTAAGCCAGTCAATCACTTGATTGGGCTCTGTATTATCTTTTAAATTCGTAAAAACAAACGGTTTATTTCCACGAAAAACCTTCGTGTCTGCCTCCATCACTTCCAAGCTCGCTCCAACGAAAGGGGCTAAATCCGTTTTATTGATGATAAATAAATCTGATTTAATCATCCCTTGGCCACCTTTTCGTGGAATTTTTTCACCTTGGGCTACATCAATAATGTAAATGGAGAAATCTACAAGCTCTGGGCTGAATGTTGCCGCAAGATTATCGCCACCGCTCTCAACAAAAATAAGTTCAACATCCGGATGCTTCTCTATTAATTCATCGATGGCCGCAAAATTCATCGAGGCATCTTCGCGAATCGCTGTATGAGGGCACCCGCCTGTTTCTACACCAATAATCCGGTCTGCAGGCAGGACACCATTTTGCATTAAAAATTTAGCATCTTCTTTTGTATAAATATCATTCGTCACAACTGCCATGCTGATTTCACCCTCAAGATGTCGTGTCAGCTTTTCAACCAACATCGTTTTGCCTGCTCCAACAGGTCCCCCAATACCAATCTTAATCGGTTCCATAAAAAAACACTTCCTTCTATCCGTATTAAGACATGAAAATGCGAATATTCACTCGTTCATGTTTCATTTGAGCTAACTCTAGACCAGGTGAAATGATCCCAAAATCTTCTTCATCCAATCCTTGAATTTTTTCCGATGCCTTCACTAATGCGCATTGAAACTTCTGAATCGTTTTCTGACCAACTGTCTGACCTAAAGGGATAGCCCGTACCGCGTTTTGAACAAGGGTCGAAACAGCTGAATATAGATAATAAAGAGTAGTAGTGGATTGTGCAACTCCAAGATGGTGCCCGATTATCGTAAACACAATGGAAGGATGTCCAAAGGATTGCTTCTTTTTGATCCGTTCTCTATACAAAGAGAGAACAGGCACTTCGTATAAGGCCTCTACAAGATTCAACATGCGTTCACCCATTCTTTGGGTACCCTCTCTCGTTTCGCGAGGCAAATTTTGAACCAGCAGCAATCGGTCAATCTTCCACACCTTTTCAAAGTTTTCTTCCTCTAATGCTTCATAAACAAGACGAGAAGCCAACCCATCCGAATAGACGAGCTGTTCATTCAAATAAACATGAAGCCACTGCTCAAATGTTTCCTGATCATACACTTGATTTTCTTGAATATAACTCTCTAAACCATATGAATGACTAAAAGCACCAGTTGGCAAGTTGGAATCACATAATTGAAATAAAGGAAGAATGTGATTATCCATGACTATGCCCAATATGACGGAATGCTTGTTTGACTTTGCGATCTTCACGTTTGAAGGGAATTCCAAGATCTTGCAGCAATTCTTCTACTAAATAATCATACTGAACGAGCATTTCGTTCTCTTCAAATTGGGCTGGAAGGTGGCGGTTTCCTAATTGATGGGCAATCGTGCCCATTTCTTTCAAAGATCGCGGGCTAATCACGATTAGATCATCGGATAAGACATCAATGACAATCATATTTTTATCATCCATAAATAAAACATCACCCGCTACAAGGTCACGCGGATTTTTTAGGCGTATGCCAATTTCTTTGCCGTGGTCGGTGATTACTCGTTGGATTCTTTTTACTAAATCCGCACTTTCCAGGTAAACTTTTTCCTTATGACGCTTGTTTATTTCTCCTTGCTCCATCTGTTCAATATTCGTGACAATGCTTTCAATAATCAATATTTTCACCTCAAAATAGGAAATAGCGTTGTCCCATCGGAACTTTGTCGACAGGGTCGCATGTAATGAGTTCCCCGTTTACTCTTACCTCATACGTTTGCGGATCAACAGTGATTTCCGGGGTTTCTGAGTTAAGTTTCATATCTTTTTTCGTTAATTTCCGGATACCATGAACAGGGAGAATTATTTTTTCTAGTCCTAATTTCTCCTGTACTTTATCATCAAAGGCCGCTTGAGAAATAAAAGTAATAGAACTTTTGGATAAAGCTTTTCCTTGCGATGCATACATCGGACGATAAATGATAGGCTGCGGAGTTGGAATGGAAGCATTTGCATCTCCCATAAGGCTTTGCACAATAAAACCATTTTTTAATACAAGCTCAGGCTTCACTCCAAAGAACGCAGGTGACCAAATCACAAGATCGGCAATCTTTCCTACTTCCACCGAACCAACATGATTGGAAATTCCATGAGTGATCGCAGGATTGATGGTATATTTGGCCACAAAACGCTTCACACGATTATTATCAGAAAGCTCGCTGTCTCCTTGCAGTGCTCCTCGTTGTTTTTTCATTTTATCTGCTGTTTGCCAGGTGCGTAAAATCACTTCCCCAACCCGCCCCATTGCCTGTGCATCCGAGCTAACCATGCTAAATACACCCATGTCTTGCAGGATATCTTCAGCAGCAATAGTTTCACGTCTAATCCGAGAATCGGCAAAAGCAATATCTTCTGGAACCGATGGGTTTAAATGGTGGCAAACCATAAGCATATCCAAATGTTCATCGATTGTATTCACCGTATATGGCAATGTAGGATTCGTTGATGAAGGCAGAACATTCATAAAGCTAGCCGATTTAATTAAATCCGGAGCATGACCGCCTCCTGCCCCTTCCGTATGATACATGTGTATGACTCGGTCTTTAATGGCCGCCATTGTATTTTCTACAAATCCACCTTCATTTAAGGTGTCTGCATGAAGAGCAACTTGAACATCATATTGGTCAGCCACCCGTAACGCATGGTCAATGGCTGAAGCTGTAGCCCCCCAGTCTTCGTGGACTTTAAGTCCGATGACGCCTGCCCGTACTTGCTCTGCCAAAGGTTCTTCCGTCGCCGCTTGTCCTTTTCCTGTGAAGCCTACATTTATGGGCATTCCTTCCGCCGCTTGTAGCATTCGATGGATATTCCACTCACCCGGGGTAACCGTTGTAGCCCTTGACCCAGAAGTAGGACCTGTCCCTCCTCCAATCAAAGTAGTCAGACCAGCCGTAAGAGCAACATCTATTTGAGCAGGGTTAATAAAATGGACATGGGTATCAATTCCACCAGCTGTCACAATCATGCCCTCTCCTGCAATAACCTCGGTAGACGCTCCAATGACAATATCCACCCCATCCATCACTAAAGGATTGCCCGCTTTACCGATTGCGGCAATTTTTCCGTCACGAATCCCAATATCCGCTTTATAAATACCCGTATAATCCAAAATAACCGCATTCGTAATCACAACATCTGGGATTCCATCTCCCCGGGTTACGAGAGGGTGCTGTCCCATCCCATCACGAATTACCTTCCCGCCGCCAAAAACGACTTCCTCACCATAGGTTGTATAATCCTTTTCAATTTGAATAATTAAATCCGTATCCGCCAATCGAATGGAGTCTCCTGTTGTCGGTCCGTACATTTGTGCATATTGCTTTCTCGTCATTTTGAAACTCATTGATTGTCCTCTCTTTCCAAGAATCCATCCGTTTTATTGTTAAATCCATAAACACGGCGTTCCCCGCCGAAGTCAATCAATTCTATTTGTTTTTCATCCCCTGGCTCAAAACGAACCGCGGCACCAGCTGGAACGTTCAATCGTTTTCCAAAGGCTTCTTCTCGATTAAATTGAAGAGCCTCATTCACTTCATAAAAATGAAAGTGCGACCCTATTTGGATAGGACGGTCTCCTGTATTAGTTACGGAAAGACTTTTTACTGTTCTTCCAGCATTACAAACAATATCTTCTTCTTTTAAAAATAATTGTCCCGGTTCCATTTAATTACGCCTCCTTTTACTTTTTATCTAACCGGACTATGTACCGTGACCAATTTTGTTCCATCCGGAAAAGTTGCTTCCACTTGAATATCATCAATCATTTCAGGAATACCTTCCATCACATCTTCACGAGACAAAATCGTTGCCCCATACTCCATTAATTGTGCAACTGTTTTCCCATCTCTGGCCCCTTCTAATACTTCATATGTAATCAATGCTACGGCCTCAGGATAATTTAATTTCAATCCTCTTTCTTTTCGTCGCTTAGCTAAATCAGCTGCTACTACAATCATGAGTTTATCAATCTCACGTGGTAATAATTGCATCATAAACCTCCTTATTTTCATGTAATTACCAAATAGATCTTTATAAAATTGGAAAATACTAAGTTATAGTTATGATAAGAAAACGAACACAACTAGCCTTTCCATTTTAATTACCTTTAAACGTGTCATCCTATTTTTATCTAATTTTTTTAGAGGAGAATTTTATGAGACAAAGCAAAAATGCTTTTACGTCTAAGGAGACCTTTTATTCAATGATTTCGGTATCGTTAAAGGGGATTTCTCAAGTTGCATTAATTGAAAATGCCATTTCAGGTTTCATTATTCTAATAGCCATTACAATTTCCTCTTATTATTTAGGAATAATGACTCTAGCATCTTCCATCATAGGTACGCTAATCGGGAAGGTCGGAGGTGCGGATGAGAACAGTGTACGTGCTGGATTATACGGATACAATTCCGTATTAACAGGCATTGCACTTACCATATTTTTAACTGAATCTTCCAAGTGGATTATCGCTTTATTTGGAGCAGCTTTTGCAGCCATTTTATCAGCTGCTATGATGCATTTTATGAAAAACACCGCAATACCAATCCTGACGTTCCCTTTTATCATTCTCACCTGGTTTATGTTGCTTACTTCCTATCGATTAAAAGCATTCCAATTAAATACGGCGCTAGTACCTCAAAGTTTAGTGCACTGGAAATTAAACATTGCAGGAGAGATAGATTGGACAGAGGGAATCTTTAATGGGATTGGGCAAATATTTTTTCTAGCTAATACCATATCTGGAGTTCTGCTTTTCGTTGCCCTTTTTTGGGCTGGATGGAGATTTGGCCTCTATGCTATTTTAGGCAATACCATTTCTTTACTTACAGCCTATGGACTTGGAGGGGAACATTCTTTAATTTTAATGGGACTATATGGCTATAATGCGATATTAACCGCTTTAGCTGTATCTCTAGTATTTAAGGACAAGAATAATCGGTTTGCACCCTTAATAGGTATCATTGCAGCTTGTTTTACCGTCCCGCTGACAGCTAGTATAAGTACATGGCTTTTGCCATACGGACTCCCTGCTCTGACGATGCCTTTTGTTCTCAGTACCTGGCTCTTCCTAGGGGCAAGAAAGGTTTTGCCTAAATTCTAATAAAGTAAGACGACCACACACACTCTACAAAGAAAAAACACCACGTTTAACTGACGGGATGTTTTTTCCTTGTATTATTATTGCAAGCGATTTGAATTTGACATCAATTCTTGAACCTTTGATTCTACAGCTTTAAGATGATCTTCTTCGAGGTTATTGTTCGGATGTGGATGAAACCAATGAATTTCTCCATCGTGGAAAATCCCTTGATAATTGTCTCCCTGAATATTGAGTGTGAACTGTTGCCGTTCATGGATTTGATTCTCAAACAGTGGTTTTACTTCAAAATCTTGAAACATGATGAAAACCTCCTAATATATTTATTCTTCAAATATTCCCCTAAAATTATCTTAAATATTCTCTATCCATAACGAAAAGAGCCTGGCACCTTTGGAACAGTGCCAGGATATAACCGTTAACTTATTTTTGCTAAATGAGCATATACATCTGACAAATTAGAAAAACCTAGTTGTTGGGTTAAACGAACACCCTCTGCCCATAGCTTGGCAGTTCCAATTGCATCGTGTAAAGCATGGTGTCTTTTTTCGATTGAAATGCCAAAATGGTTGCAGCAGTCATCCAAGGTGATTAAATCTTTTTTAGGCTCCACGACCTTCGTTAAAAAAGATGTATCTATAATACGATGCTGAAAATTCAGCTTTAAAACAGAAGATGTGGCATGTTGCATAAAACTCTTTTCATGATTAGCATGATGAGCAACCAGGGGTCGACTTTCAATAAATTGATAGAATTCCTTTAGCACCTGTTCTAAAGAAGGAGCTTCGGCAAGTTCCGCTTCACAAATCCCCGTTAACTCTTTAACATGCTCTGGAAGCGGTTCGTTACAATTCACTAAGGAATAGTACGTTTCATCTTCTATAATTTGATTACCAATCATTTTAACAGCGCCAATAGATACAATTTTATCACCTTTTTGTGGATAAAAGCCTGTCGTTTCTAAATCAAATACCGTTACCTTTAATTCTGAAAAAGGTACCTGCAGCACATCTTTAGCTTTTATATCTCTTTGGAGCTGCCTAAGAAAAGCTATACTTGCAGCGTCCGTTTGATGCTCAACAGATGAGTACATACTCGGACTTAGCTTTCCAGATAATTGTTTAACAAAGCGAACCATCTGATTCATAATCATGATGAACACCCTTTATTAATAATATGTTTGGTTTCAGTAAAAAGCCTATAGCCATGTTTCATAATTTGTTTAAGCTCTTGCTTTTCTGATTTTGTTAAAGAATCCACATTTAAGAGATGAACATCCTCGTAACTTTTCGACTGCTTTTTAAAGGAAAGACGTAAATGTAATAGCTTTTCAAAATCAACTTGATATTTTTTGATAGTATTATAACGATTAGGCAGCTGCTGAAAACGGGCTAAAGTAGACGGAGAAAAGATACCCTCTTTCAGTGCAAGCAACCGTAAGGAATTCACATACGGAAAAAAGATCACTTCCTTCATATTAATACACCTTGTTTCCTTACCAAAAGAATCCGGTAGAAACTGCCCAAGAATACCGAGCCCTTTCTTCATATGACGGATATTTTCAAATAAACGGATATATAAATAAGGATCTTTCCTCAAATGGTTAAATGCGAATTCTTTTAATCTTAATAGAAAACCATCCTCTCCTATTAAAACACGCGAATCAAAGAAGGTAGAAAAATACCGAAGAGATTCCCAACTTGCCTCATTCAACCAATGGCTAATTTGCTGTTCCCAGGAAGCAACTGAATTGCACCATTTAGGGTTTGATGACATAACCTTTCCATCACACAATTCATAACCAACTACACTTAATCCATTGGAGATTTCTTCTCCCATCCTTAAAAAATAGGATTTAAATCCTTCGTTTCCTGCAAAAATAATACCGTGGTCTTGATCACTCCAAATAGATTGTTCAGACCTTCCGCCACTACCCATTATAAAGAAAGCAAAGTGAGCCGGGGCTGGCCCAAGCTCACTTTCTACTTTCTCAATTGCTTTTTGAACAGTTGTCTTAATTAACATATCATGAAATTGATTAAGAGCTATTGGATTCTCCCAAACTTTATGAATATGTTTATCTCGCCACTGTCTCATTTCAAGATAGCAGTTTATATACGCTTCAAACTCATCATTATCTGAATGGTTAACAACAACCATTTTATACACCCGCTTTTTCTTTATGCTCAGGCATGCTTTCTGGATAACCATAACTTCCGTGTTCACTTAAATCAAGTCCAATGATTTCTTCTTCCTCAGTAACACGGATACCTCCCATAACTGCATTCATCACTTTTAAGATAATGTATGAAACAACAAATGCGTATACACCCGATGCCGCTACACCCATTGCTTGAACACCTAATTGTGTAAAACCGCCGCCGTAGAATAATCCCGCTTGGCCCCAGTCAATATCTGTTGAAAGCGCAGGTACTGCAAATAGTCCATTAGAAAGTGTCCCCCACACACCAACTGTACCGTGAACGGATAATGCAAAAATCGGATCATCAATCTTCGCTTTATCAAACAATTTCATACTATAGAAAACCATAAGTCCGCCAACTAAACCGATCACAACCGCTGCCCAAGGTTCAACGAATCCACAAGATGCAGTAATGGCAACAAGACCTGCTAATGCACCATTTAATGTTGTTGGAATATCGGCTTTACCCGTTGCTACCCAAGCGATAAACATCGCAGCAACTGCTCCAGCACCAGCAGCTAATTGTGTATTTAAAGAAACAAAACCAAAGAATGCATCTGCAACTCCAAATGTACTACCAGCGTTAAATCCAAACCAACCTACCCATAAAATTAGAACACCTAATGCAGTAAAAACTTGGTTATGACCAGCAATATCATTCGATGAGCCGTCTTTATTGTATTTACCAATACGCGGCTTTAAGATCATTGTAGCAGCTAAAGCAGCCATTGCACCTGTTAAATGAACAACTGTAGAACCAGCGAAGTCTTGCTTACCATGTTCAGCTAACCAACCACCGCCCCAAATCCAGTGAGCAACGACAGGATAAACAAGCGCTGAGAATAAAATAGCAAAAATAACATAAGCAGATAATTTCGCTCGTTCAGCAAAACCGCCAAATGCAATGGTTAAAGAAACTAAAGCAAACATCATTTGAAACATAAAATCTACAGCAGGAGTTAATCCTTCCTCAACCGTTGAAGTGTCACCATAAAAGAAATTTGATAACCCTATAAATGCATTACCTTCTCCATAAATAAAACCATATCCGACAGCCCAGAAAACTAAAGCTCCAATTCCTGCAGTGAAGATTGTTTTACCAGCAATGTGACCAGCATTCTTCATTCTAGTCGATCCTGCTTCAAGTAATATGAACCCACCTAACATAAAGAAAACTAAAATTGTACCAACGATTACCCACAGATTATCCATTAAAACTATAGCATCCAATTTCACTCATCTCCTTTTCTGTTAATCTTGTAATATATTTCAAAGTATAAATGTAAGGAAACATGACATCAAGTGTTATGTAAGATTTTCTAACAAACAAATCGCACAAAAGATACTTCCACTATAAACGAGCAACCTATTCACTCCCCCCTTTCCTTAACCACTTCTATGTAGTTTAGTTATGAATCTAAAACGAATAAGTTTTATGACATAAAACATCAGACGATGGTATTCACCGTCGTCTGATTTCCATCCTATTTCATTTGTGGCAGCGGCCGATTCAGCTATTCACTATAAAAAGCATCCATATCCGACTCAAAGTCTTTTAAAATCGGATACCAAGGCGTTACTGCTTCTTCTTGCAACACAAAGCTAATCAAAAAACTTAGCAATGATGCCTCCAACAACGACAACAATAATAGCACCAATCAGGGCAGGAACTAACGAAAAACCTGCTACCATCGGACCCCATGTCCCAAATAAGAGCGGACCAATCCAGGCTCCTATGAAACCAGCTACTATAGCTCCAGCCCAGCCTCCCGGCATATTAAAAGGTGATACCTTATCGGCAACCGTACCAATTATCATCGCAATAATAACAGAAAGAATAAAGGTAATAATACCCATTCAAACACCCCTTTTTCCCCATCGTATGCAAGCCTTGTACTAAATGTTCGAGTGGAAAAAAGGGTTCGTATAAACATATAAGTCCTATCCTTCTTCATACATAGTATTATTCCTAATGCCACTATAACGATAAAAAGCCCAGTCTTAAGACTGAGCTCTTTATCGTTATAGTTATTTAATTCCTTCTTATGCAATCATTCAGATTATCACAACGAAGCTATACACTCTTCTCTTACGTCCATTTCATTCCAATCAGAGAAATCTAAACAAATTTCTTCCATTTGTTTTTATCGAATTTAAGTTAAAATTTTATTTCACATTTGATTGGGCAGAACTAAAATGTTTCTCTAGTTTACCAACAATTTCATCATTGGCCGCCTCGACAACTTCCAAATATTGTGGTTTATCAAACAATTGACTAATTTGTTCAGGGAATGTCTGTTCAATATTACAAAGTTCAATGGATTCATTGAATTTTGCTGGATGCGCTGTTGCGAGTGTGACACATACTTCACTAGGATCATTACAAGTTTCGTAAGCAGCAACTCCACAAGAAGTATGCGGATCAAGTAAATAATTGGTTTCAGCATAGTACTTGCTGATAGTTTGCAGGCATTCTTCTCCCTCTACTCCATATGCTGCAAAATCCGCTTTTACCTGACGAAGCTGCTCCTCATTCACAACAATTTTTCCTTCTGTTTTGAATTGATCCATTAAGGCAGTTACTGCATCTGCATCTTCATCAAGCAAGTAGTACAGATAACGCTCAAAGTTACTTGCTACTTGAATATCCATAGAAGGGCTGTATGTACTGCGGAATTCACTAGGCTGGTACACTCCATCCTTGATAAAACGTTCTAAAATATTATTCTCATTCGTTGCAACAATAAGCTTACCAACTGGAAGCCCCATTCTCTTCGCCAAATAACCGGCAAAAATGTCCCCAAAATTTCCTGTTGGCACACTGAAGTTGAGGCTTTCTATGTCTTTCTCTTTTGCGACTTGGAAGTACGCATAGAAATAATAAACAGTTTGCGCTAAAATACGAGCAAAGTTAATGGAATTAATGGCACGCAGATGATATTTATTTTTGAATTCCAAATCCGCAAATAATTCCTTAATGATTCTTTGCCCATCATCAAACGTTCCCTTTATTGCTAAATTTAAAACACTTTCGTCATGAACAGTCGTCATTTGCAGCTCTTGCACCTTACTTACTTTTCCATGAGGATGCAAAATACATATACGAATGCCTTCTTTTCCTCTTACACCCTCAATAGCTGATGCACCTGTATCCCCTGAAGTAGCACCAAGAATGTTGATGGTTACACCTGTTTTCTTTGCTATATAGGAATACAAGTTTCCTAAAAATTGCAGAGCAACATCTTTAAAAGCAAAGGTTGGTCCATGGAACAGTTCTAACACATACATGTTATCCTTTACCTTTTGAACTGGAGTTACCTCAGAATGGCGGAAGGTTCCATAGCTTTTCTCGATTAATTCCTTAAGTTCATTTTCTGGAATTTCCCCATCAACATAATAAGAAATGATTTCGTATGCTAATTCAGGATAAGTCAACTTGGACATTGCCTGCAGCTTTTCTACAGGAATTTGTGGAATTTTTTCTGGAACTAAAAGTCCTCCATCTGTTGCCAACCCCATTAAGACTGTATCAATAAAACCAATTTTACTTACATTCCCACGTGTACTAATATATTTCATAACATCCTCCAAGAAAAATATAATTTATTACTATCCTTACCTAGAATTCGCCGTGAGTCAATATATAATTGAAATATTAGCTGAAATATCAGACTTCTTTATTCTTCATATTGTTCTTTCAACAGTTCGATAATAACCCTATTACTTTCATTTTTTTCGTTTGAAACAGGAATGATTTCGTAACTAGTCATTTACATTGTTGGCTCGATGGGAATAGGTTAACAACAGTGATTTAGCAATATCAACACCTATGTTTTTATTAAGTTCTCAAAGACTCTTCTTTAAAGAAAAAAACACTCGCATTCATCATGCAAGTGCAAACCAAACATTATTACTCTTAATTTCTTTTTCTACTGTAAAGATTTCCCCAAAATTTCTACAATATCCATTGTTTTGACCTGGTCTTCTGCTTCCTTTACCTTGGTCCCATCACTCAGCATGGTCAAGCAGCAGGGGCAATTACTTCCAATCATTGTTGGACTAAGCCGAAGTGCTTGTTCGACACGTTCTCAATGTTTATCCGTTTTCCCTGTGTTTCCTCTATCCACATCCTGCCGCCGCCAGCACCGCAGCACATAGCATTTTCTTTATTTCTTTGGAAGAAAGATTCCTTCAGGATCGACGACTCCATAAAGAATATCCAATTCTTCATGTGTTGGAGGCAATGTTTCACCGCGGCAGCGTGAGAAATCAAGAGTAAAACCAGTGTTTTCCTGGAGAATCTCTTCGGTAATTCCCGGGTGCAAAGTGTCTACATACATCCTGCCAGTTTCCTCATCAAAGCGGTACACTGCCATGTTCGAAATTACAGCGGATGGACCGCCTAGAAATTTTTTGCCGTAGGCCTGACGGCGGTGCATCCACTCACCGGAAGGCCATTGGCGGACACGCCAGCCCGGAGAGGTGAGATAGTCAACTTCTTCTTTAAAACGGCGTTTTTCCTGAACCATGATAAAAACGGTACGTTTTGCCAGTGAATTAATATCATTATTTCCGCCACTACCCGGGAAGCGCATGTCAGGATTTAAGTAATCACCGACAACGGTCGTATTCACATTTCCATACTGATCAATTTCTGCTCCGCCCAAAAAAGCGAGATCCACTCTTCCTCTTTGCAACTGGTCAAAAACATCCAGTAAGCCGGAGGCAATCGAACAACCTTCCACGCAGCGGGGGTCCCCCACAGACGAAGGCAGAGAAGTACTTCTGGATCCAATCGTCCCTGCTTCGTAAATAACCTTACAGTCAGGTGCGGTGGTTTGAGCAGCCAGCATGACCGCCAGCACCGGAAGCCCGGTACCGGCAAAAACAACTTCATCGTTATTTACTTCCCTGGCTGCAGCCACGGCAAGCAAATCGGCAGCAGTATACTCACCAGGGGCTGCATACATTTTATTCTGTACTAGTACCTTTTCCATTAATTACTCCCCCTTTTTGCACGAGTGCTATATTTGTAAAAACTGTTCGTCCTCAGATTCATAAGGCGGGAAACATTCAGTTTATCCAGATATTCCTCATGGCTTCCGACCCCGTAAACCCATTCGTCAAGCCAGTCTTGCGTTCCGGACTCTGTTTTGGAGGCGGTTGCAAAATCATTGATAAACGCACCGTCCACATCATAGCAGCCGTACATACCGGTTGGGTGCGCCCCCCATGGAACTTCAACAATCGCATCAACCATGTAGCTTGGGAGCAGATTGCGATCAGGATCCTCTCTCAGATAGGACTCCGGAACAATTTCCTCGGCAATGACAATGACTTTATCCGCTGCTTTAGCGGCCTGTTCATCGGAGAAGGTTTGTCCCATCACACGTACCGTACCCTCTTCCCCCACCTGCTGGGCGTGAATGATACATACATCCGGCCTTGCCGCCGGTACAAGAATAATTTCGCCTTCATCGTAGAACGGATCGGGTGCATACCCAAACTTTTGAAAAGGAATGCGCGGGTTCTTTCCGTCCCTTAAGCCTGCTTTGCCGAGCATATCATATTCCGGATTCAAAATGTCCGTACCCCTTGAGGCCCATGTTGGGAGATACGGAACTCCAGCTGCTCCTGCCTGCATTCGGTACAGGATATGCTGGTGGCTGTAATCTTCAACAATTATTTCGCCTGATTTCATTTTTCGGTCCATACAATAAGGCACTTTCCCGTAAAGTTCATGGCCGTTCCAGCAAGATTCCCAAATGGAGACAGCACCGGCCCCAATCAGCATTTCGGTATGCGTTCCCGAATTAACCTCTATTAAATGAAGATTTCTTTTCCCCTGGCGCAGCATTTCATAGATTGCGGCCATTGGACGCCGCCAAATGGTAAATCCGCTAAAGGTAATCATGCTGCCATCCTGAATCATTTGCACAGCTTCTTTTAAAGAACATCTCTTGTCCTTCATACTTCTTTCTCCCCCTATCTATTGTCGTCTGTAAAAAATTACACTGAGACCGTTTGCCCTGCGTTTTTTGGTTGAGTGTTTTGTGCTTTTGATTGATCTCCCAACAAATATTTTGAAATTACCAATCTCTGAATCTCATTGGTACCTTCATAAATTTGGGTAACTTTTGCGTCTCTGAATAATCTTTCCACCGGATAATCCTTCGTATAGCCATAACCACCATAAATTTGGATCGCTTCTGTCGCATTCTTCATCGCTGTATCGGTTGCATAGCGTTTTGCCATCGAAGCTTCTTTCCCACATTTGATGCCCTGGCTGCGAAGCTTGGCTGCACGGTAAACAAACAGTTTGGCTGCTTCCACTTCTGTAGCCATATCGGCGATTTTGAAAGCAACCCCCTGGTTTGCTGCGAGTGGCTTGCCAAACTGAATCCGTTCCTTTGCATACTGGATGGAATATTCCAAAGCGGCTTCGGCAATACCCAGACCTTGGGCTGCGATGCCAATTCGACCTACATCAAGGTTGGCCATGGCAATTTTGAATCCTTCCCCCTCTTGGCCCAGCAGATTTTCTGCGGGAATTTCGGCATTTTCAAAAATTAATTCCGTTGTATTGGAACCATGGAGCCCCATCTTTTGTTCTTTTTTACCAACAGTGAAGCCTGGGGTATTTTTCTCGACGATAAATGCGGAAATGCCTCTTGTACCTGCAGTTGGATCCGTTACGGCAAACGTAACATAAGTATCGGCAGCACCGCCGTTTGTAATAAAAATCTTGGAGCCGTTCAAAATGTATTTATCGCCTTTTTTCACCGCGGAAGTACGAATTCTCCCTGCATCGGATCCCGCATTTGGTTCCGTTAGTGCAAAGGCGCCAATGTACTCGCCGGATGCCAGCTTCGGAATATATTTTTGCTTTTGTTCTTCCGTTCCGAAATACAGAATTGGATTGGTTCCCACGGATGTATGAACGGATAAAATGACTCCCAGGGTAGCGCTTACTTTGGCAATCTCATTAATGGTCAATATATAGGAAGTGAAATCCGCCCCTGCTCCTCCATATTCCTGTGGAATTGGAATCCCCATCAAGCCGTATTCGCCCATTTTACGGATAATGTGCAATGGATATTCGTCCGTTTCTTCCATCGTTTCAACAAAAGGGGCAATTTCATTTTGAGCAAAGTCGCGTACCATTTTTCGCATCATTTCTTGTTCTTCAGTAAATTCCAAACACATACTTTTTCCTCCTCTGTATTTTTCCTGTTTCTTTTATTAGTTGTATTGATAAAACCCGCTTCCCATTTGACCTGCTCCAATAACCATAAACGTTTTAATTTCTATACTTCCTTTGCCCCTCTATTTCAAATTTCTTTATCGTACTTCAATGAGGATAGCGTCGCCCTGTGCAGCTCCGGAGCAGATTGCTGCAATACCGAGACCGCCGCCGCGCCGGCGCAGTTCATAAATCAGCGTCATTATAATCCGCGCTCCGCTTGCACCAATCGGATGTCCGAAGGCAACCGCTCCACCGTTTACGTTTACCTTTTCCAGGTCATATCCGGCAATTTTCTCACTTGTGAGAGTTACAGCTGCAAATGCTTCATTTACCTCAAACAAATCAATTTGATCTATGGTATATCCTGTTTTTTTCAGCAACTTATTTATTGCAAGGCCAGGAGTTGTAGCGATGTAAGGAGCTTCCTGTCCCACCGCGGCGTGTCCAAGGATGACAGCTAGCGGCGTTTTGCCCAGCTCGGCTGCTTTCTCCTCCGACATCAAAACCATGGCACCGGCACCGTCATTTATACCAGGTGCATTCCCTGCTGTAATGGATCCGTCTTTGGTGAAAACCGGAGGCAATTTTTTCAGTTGTTCGAATGTTGTCTCACGCGGTGCTTCATCTTTATTTACCAAAATTGGTTCGCCCTTGCGCTGCGGCACAGCTATAGGCACGATCTCTTCGTGAAATTTGCCTGCCTCAATTGCTTCAATCGCGCGCTGCTGGCTGCGCAATGCCCAGTTATCCTGCGCTTCACGTGAAATCTCATATTCAGCAGCAACATTGCTGCCATGAACAGCCATATGCTGTCCATCGTAAGCATCGGTGAGTCCATCATTCAGCATCAAATCGACTACCTTGCCGTTCCCCATACGCATACCCCAACGTGCATCTTTCAATATGTAAGGTGCATTGCTCATACTCTCCATTCCGCCTGCCACAATGACATCAGCGTCACCAGCACGAAGGATTTGGTCTGCTAATGTTACGCTGCGAAGGCCGGAAGCACATACTTTATTAATCGTTTCCGTTTGAACTTCCCAAGGTAATCCCGCGATTCTTGCTGCCTGCCTTGAGGGAATTTGCTTCGCGCCGCCCTGAAGAACCATCCCCATGATTACTTCGTCCACCTGATCTCCTTCAACTCCAGCACGGACCAACGCTTCTTTTATCGCAACCCCGCCAAGGTCAACAGCTTGCAAATCCTTTAAAGCCCCTCCAAATTTTCCAAAAGGAGTTCTGGCCGCACTAACAATTACTGTTTTTCCCATTTTCACACTTCCCCCTAAGACCGATTTTGAAAAAATAAATAACAAAGACTATAGTCTCGGACCACAGTCCCAGACCGTAGTCTGTATTTTGAATTTTATTTTAAATGTTTTAAATTGTCAATATTTTTAAAAAATTCCTTAATCAAAAAATTATGGAATTTTTCACCCATCCTTAAAGACCTATGAAGATATGCCACTGACAATTTGGCCAGCTTCAAAGAGCTCTTAAGCTCTAAAATTTTCTTTCTTAATTCCATAAATTAATTTGTTTATGCTAAAATTATGAATTATACGACAACAAACACATTCTTTGTTTGATTAAGGAGATTCATAGATGTCAGATTTAACCCCCAGACAAATAAAAGCCAGGAAAACAAGAAAAAAGATTCTGGAAACGGCTTTAGAGCTTTTTAGCAAAAAATCCTTCGATGATACAACCGTTGATGAAATAGTTAAACTGAGCGGTACATCAAAAGGGGCATTTTACACACACTTTAAATCGAAATACGAAATTTTCTTTGAAAAATTTAAAGAGATTGACGAGATTTATTGGGAGTTTACTCAGTCTTTGCCTGAAGAAACAGATGCCAGCGAAAAATTGCGGCAGCTTTCTGAATTGCAAATGGTTTATCTCAGAGATTATTGGGGAAAAGATCTGTTTCGAACCCTGTATACAAACGCTTCTCCAAATAACAATTACTTTTTGAATAAAAACAGAGCTATCTTTAAAATAGTCCATCAGTTTGTAAGCGAAGGTCAAAAAAAAGGAGAATTCAAAAAAGATCTTTCCCCCGAAGAAATCACCATAATCATTACACGATGCATGCGCGGAACACTTTTCGATTGGTGTATCGGCGATGATAATTTTGACCTTTTACTAGAAACCCAAAAGATTATACATACGTTATTGGATGGTATAAGAGCATAATTTAATAAAACACAGCACCATTCCGAAATACAATGTATCCTATAGAGTAGACACTAAAAAAAGTCTACCTATAGGATCACAGCCATCAATTTTTAAAAAAACGAGTTCGATGCCAAAGTCATCGAACTCGTTTTTTATAAGAGGGACTAGGATAGATATGTTTTGAACATACTCAAATAAGACTTTCTTCACTCCGTATTTTTATACAGCTTTGTGAAGTCCCAGCATATATTCTTGAGTGATGCCAAGAATATCGAATGGTGTACGCTTATTATACTTTCGTACTTTTCGCCCATTTTGAACAAGTTACCGGAAAGTCTGGGTTATAACTGATACAGGAGAATGAAAAAACACTTTACTCTAAGAAATTAGAATAAAGTGTTTTCAACAGGTTTAAATATACAATCAATGTACATTCTTGCTAATCTTGATACTTAGATAATTGTTGCTGCGCAGAATTAAGTGAATTAATGGCTTGTTCAATCTTTTCTTTGTTGTCTGGTTTTTCTACAGAACTAAGCGCTTGTTGCAATGTGTTAACCGTATCCTGTACAGATGACATACTTTGATCAACGTATTGTTTAGCTTTTCCTGGCATATGTAACCCTCCCTATACTAATTTCAAAAATAGTATCTGCACAAATGAAAATAAAATTCCTAAAATTATTAGTTTGAGGGAAGGGGAAACATACTTCAATTTTCTTCTCTTCTGTTATTTTATATCCTCTAGCGCATCAAGAGGGATAGGATGCCCTACTTCTATCGTTCGATTTAATTTTTTTCCTTTAATTTGTTCGATATAAGTGACATACTGCCCTTTCATTTTTTTGACTTCTAATGTTTTAAACGCTTCTGTTCCCAATAAATCTGTCTGCTCCTCTAAAGGTTTTTGGATGTCTAAACCTTCGCTCTTTACTACAAGTAAATCAGTCATATCATTTAACGTCTTATTCAATGAATAATTAATGCCCACTATCGCAATAATCACTACAAATATCCCAATTATGCTACCTATGATTCTCTGTTTTCTTTTATTTTGCCGCATTTCAACTCTCCTCTTTATACTATATTTGTTTATTGAACCTTCCCCGCCAAACTGCATCTAGTTGACTGGTATACTAAAAAAAACAATACAGCAAAAGAGAAGTGAACGTGATGAGAAGGAGGGATTGGGGAGAAAGTATAAAAGAAACAAGGAACAAATTTACAATTATTCCTTATTACTAAATGATAAGCTGAGGCTCTTTAATGTGTGAAGTCTGGCAGTAAAAATGAATAAATCATCGTAGTTATTTTCTACGTACTCATCAATAATGCTTAGCCCTTTCTTAAATCTATTAACTAATAAATACGTGTACTCTGCATTCCAAATAAACCGATTTATTCTCAAAAGTTCATCTGCTAATATTTGAAACTTAAACTCCTCAACAAGAAGTTTTACTTGATACAATTTATCTCGATTTAAAATCAAGCTGTTGTTTTTATTTTGATAATGCTTATGAACAAACTTTATAAAATCAGCTATATTTTCAGCCAGCATTTTCGCTATTTGCATCTCGAGGTTCATTTCTTCATCTCCTCAATATCTAATAATTACTATGAAGAGTGTATGTTTTGAGACGATATTTTAACACCAACAATACAATCTACTAAAAGAAGCCTGTCCTCCTCATTCGTTGACGCTTTAATGTCGTCGGGGACAGGCACTGATTTTTTTACACACGTAATCATCATGTATCTTTAGTACTATTTCTAAAATTATCGTAATCCGTCTTAATGTAATGAAATAACTTTGCGTTGCCGCCTTGGTCTGGATGAGTTATTTTTAATAACCCTTTATATTCTGCCAACACTTCTTTAGTACTTGCCATTTTTGAAAGCCCTAATTTTTTACTATAATTATTTGATTGAGTGCTGGAGGTGAGAGTGTAATGGTCTCCTTTGCTCTCTTTTAATTTTTTTAATTCATTACGTAATTCAATATTTCGTTTTACTAAATCCTTTATTTTACTTTGTAATTTACTTTCCTCATTCTTTAAAATGGCCACTTCTTTTTTCAACTTGTCTCTTTGCTCAATTAATCTGCGCTTTGCATTCTCATGAAGTTCTTCCATTCCTTCTATATGCTTATCTTGTGCCTGTATTTTTAGTTTTAATCGGTGGATCATTTCATCCATATTTTGATTTGCACGATCATCGATAAACAGCTTTGAGGTTGTATCATCAACTATGTAATCAGTTTTCTTGTTTCCGCTTCCTTCGTATTTAATCCTGCCTTCATGTAACCAACGTCTAACTATTTGATTACTAATACTTTCTGATACTCCTGCATCTTTTAACAGGTCAAACGCTTGATCTGTGTCATCAATTATGCAGCCAGTTTCTCTACTCCTTTTTCCTCCCTCATATTTAATCTTCCCTTCACGCAGCCAACGTCTCACAGTTTGAATGCTAGTACTTTCTGATACTCCTGCATCCTGTAACAGCTCAAATACTTGATCTGTGTTCACAATGTTCCGCCTTCCCCTCTTATTACGCCACATCATGTTATATTGAGTGATATCAGCCTAAAAAATGAATCATTTTTGTACCTCGTCACAAAAATTTCAACAGCGTATTCAAATAAACATTCTTATGTCGATTTAACAAGTTGAAATCGAAGTAGAAGATATCTTCTAAACGATCAATTATATGAATGCGTTAATCCAACACTTGCACTTTCACCTTTTTAACGCCCCAATTTAAAGCATCCTGCTCATTAGGAATAAAGACATCGATTCTATTTCCTTTTATAGCACTACCTGTATCCTCGGCTGTTGCGTAGCCATAGCCCTCCACATACACTTTTGATCCAAGCGGGATGACAGATGGGTCAACTGCTACTACTTTTGCATCCGGATTCGATTTTAAGTCGACACCTGTAGCTGTAGTTCCGATACATCCCTGACAATCAGCAGTATATGCCGTCGCTCTTACGGTAATCTCTTTTTCTATATCTGATTGATTCGTAGTTTCACTTTTTGATACTGTTTTTTCTTGTTCAGCTGTGTTAGCTGGTACAGCTGTGTTAGTTGGTACAGCTTGCTCTGATTTCGTTCTAGATTCTACGTTCTCTGTCTCAACTTTATTTACCCCTGGTTTCATAACTAGGTTCTGTTCTGGATGAATTGTATCTGAATTTAAACCGTTCCAAGACTTAAGGTCGTTTACTGATACATCATTTTTATGCGCGATTTCCCATAGCGTGTCCCCCGACTCGACCATATAATCCACTTCTTGAAAAACCTGTAGTGTTTCTCCCGCATAAATTGTATCTGACGACAACTGGTTCCAAGACTTAATTTCTTCTATTGAAGCTTTATATGTTTGAGATAGCCCCCATAATGTGTCTCCATCTTTCAGTTCGACATCTTCTGCTTGTACCGGACTAGTAAATGCACTAGATATTGCAGCCGCTGCCACTAGCGATAAGATTGATTTTTTCATATGTTGTTACCTCCCTGTAAGCTAATATTTGCAATCATATCACAGTTATTTTCTATACAAAGAACAGACAGATAAAGAATAGATGACAGATATCACAGAAGTATAACGGGAAGATATCAATTTTTAAAATAATACTAGAATAATTACTATATTTGTCCGTCGTATCTAAATCACGACACCCATGGCGGAGTTCAGTTATTAGGTGCCCCAACTGTACTGGACCGTCTATTCAAACAGGCTATCTTCCAGCAACTGAATATGATGTATTTAAATAATTTTACATAGGCAC